>CAMOEE010000095.1 GCA_946611835.1 uncultured Treponema sp.
CGGCATCAACATTCCATATAACCGCGTGGATGTTTCGGTTCTTACTGACAAAACAGTTCCGGCCCTGTCGTTTAAGGAATAAAAAAAATGTGAGGGGAAAGCCTTCCCCTCGCTCCAATACCACTCACTTTTGTATCAAAAAATGCACATTTTACGCCATAAATGCCAAAAACTGTACAGATTTTAAATAATTCGCTCTGTATAATGTCTTCCGAAAATTATGACAGAAAAACTTTTTTCTAAGAAAGACCTTCATCGTCTTATTTTGCCGCTCGTTCTAGAGCAGTTTTTAGCAATGACCATCGGTGCCTGTGACACGGTTATGGTCTCTTCTGTTGGCGAGGCTGGCGTTTCGGGCGTTTCTTTGATTGATCAGCTCACACAACTTTTCATCCAACTTTTTGCAGCCTTTGCCACTGGTGGTGCCGTCGTTTCAAGCCAGTATCTTGGCCACAAATCTGATGAACAGGCAAGAAGGGCCGCCCGTCAACTTTTGAACATCTCGGGTCTTGTCGCAATCTTGATTATTGCAATCTGTCTCCCTCTCCGAAAGCAAATTTTCACACTGATTTATGGAGGAGCCGGCGAAGATGTCATGCGAAATGCCCTTGTTTATTTCGTCTGGATCTTGCTCTCTCTCCCCTTCCTTGCAGTTTACAATTCCTGTGCGGCTCTTTACCGCTCCATGGGAAACAGCAAGGTTTCCCTCAAAGTCAGCCTGGTAATGAATATCACCAATATAGCCGGGAACGCAATCTTGATTTACGGAGCAAAAATCGGCGTTGCCGGCGCAGGTATCGCAACCCTTGCAAGCCGAATCGTCGCCGCCTGCACGATGATTTATCTACTTGCCCGACCTTCCGCAAAATACAAAGGCCGGATTTATCTCGAAAAACTCTGGAAATTTGAGCTTCGCTTTGACATGATCCGGAAAATTCTTAAAGTCGCAATTCCAAGCGGAATCGAGAATTCTGTCTTCCATATCGGAAAAATTCTGGTCTATTCCTTCATGTCAGGCTTTGGCCTTGCCGCAATCGCAGCCAACGCAATCACTAACACAATCGCAAGTTTCTCAAACATTCCGTCCCAGGCAATCGGTCTGGCGAGCGTCACCGTAATCGGTCAGTGTATCGGTGCGGGCGAAAAAGAACAGGCTAAATCTTACGGCAAAAAAATGATGAAAGAAGCCTACATCGGAATGTTCTGCGTGGCAACCTTCATCTTCCTTACCTGCCCCTTCCTGGTTCGTGCTTTCAATCTCTCCGACGAAGCCCGTCTTCTTGCAACCGGCGTTATCAGAACCTGTATGGTAGCTAACATCTTCTTCTGGCCCATGTCTTTCACGATGCCCAACATTCTCCGAGCTTCCGGAGACGCAAAATACACCATGGTGGTCTCGAACATCAGCATGTGGCTTTTCCGTGTTCTCTTCAGCTTCTTAATCTCAAAATATCTTCTCTACAAATTCCCGGAGAACACACATCTTGCCCTCTACGGAATCTGGTTCGGCATGTACATCGACTGGGTATTCCGCGGCCTCTGCTTTGGACTACGCTTCCACAGAAACCGATGGTTAGAGAAAAAAGTGATTTAACCGCCACTCCCAGTGAGTCCCTAAGAAGGTCATTTAAATTTTCTTAAGCCTGTGTTACAATCTTCTATAAATCGTGTTTTAGTTTTATAGGAGGCATGATAAAAATGAAGAAAATTGCATTGGTTATTTCCGCACTTGCGGCACTTTCTCTGGTGTCTTGTGGCTCAACAAAAGTTGACCGTTATGAAGCAGGTGCTGATGTAAAAGACCTTTCAGGCTACTGGAACGAAAACGACATCAAACAGGTTTGCGAAGAGCTTATTTCCGGCTGCATTGCTTCTCCCCGCGTCTCAGGTTTCAAAACTGCTAACGGTCGTGATCCGGTCGCAATCGTCGGTAAAATCTCTAACAAATCAAGCGAGCACATCGATACAGCAATGGTAGCAAAACGCTTCCAGACAGCAATCATCAACAGCGGAGTAATGGAATTCGTTGCGGACAGCGAGCAGAGGCTTGAACTTCGAGCCGAAAAAGCTGAGCAGGCTGAAAATTCTTACGAGACAGCAAAATCAATCGGGAACGAACTTGCGGCAGACTTCATGCTTCAGGGAACCGTTCTTTCTCATGTTGACGAAGAAGGCCGCGAATCAGTCCGCACTTATCAGGTTGACGCTCAGCTGATTGATATCGAATCAAATAAAATTCTCTGGCAAGGCGAAAAAACAATAAGCAAGTATATCAAGAGGGCATCAAAGAAACTGTAAGAACAGTAATGACAAATGCGTCTTTTTCGCTGATACAAAAACATGCTCTCAGCACGAACATGCCACTAGAATCCACGGTTGTGCGCTTTGGAAATTGGACTCGCTTCGCTCGCCCGCACAAAGTGGATTCGTGGCATAACCGTGCTTACGCATGTTTTTACTCAACTATAATCAGATATTTGTCCTTCCTGTTTCTTCTATCTTCAATAGGCATAGGTCTAATCTCCTGCGGGTCCACTATGTCGCTTCCTGAATATCTGGGAAGCCTGGACTCGGGGGATTACACGACCTGCACAAATTTCATCGACGAAAAGAATGCCGAAAAGTCTAATCCTGACAGAATCCGCGATAATTTTGATGCTGCAATGATTAAGCATTATCAAAAAGACTATGATTCTTCCTTAAAAATCATGAATCAGACTGACCGGCTCATGGACGATGCCGTCACAGAAAGCCTCACTAGAGGTTTTGCCTCAACTTTTATCAACGACAATGCTGCCGAATACAAAGGCAGTCCTTACGAATACATTTACATTAACATTTTCAACGCCCTCAATTATTACAACAAGGGCGATATAGAAGAAGCCGCCGTTGAAGTCCGCCGTCTCAACGAAAAACAGCGAAAATACCTTAACAAATACGGCGAGTGGGTCAAAAACGATGATCCGAAAGTCGAAATTTCCAGCACTTACAAAATGCTCTCCCTCGACACCAATAGCGTTTACCAGAACACACCCAAAAAAGCGACAGAAGCCGACATCTTCCGGGACTCGGCGACCGCCCGCTACCTGAGCATCGTCTTTGCAATGATGGACGACAGCGTAAACAACAGCTGGAACATAAATGCTGACACAAGAACTTTCAAGGCATTAAATCCCGCCTTTGATATAGACTCACTTTCAAATATTTCTGACGGAAAAGGCCGCCTCGACATTCTGGCATTTTCAGGCTTAATCGGCAGACGGGGCGAAAGGCGAATCATAATAGGCCCCTTCCCGGGAATTCAGTTTCCTACAAAAGACCATTTCGTCTATATTCCTCCCTTTGATTTGGAATTCGTCTACCCGGAATTCCCGGCTCCACAAGAAATTCACAAGCCTTATGTCGCACCTGTGATTGGCTGGGGACCATCTTTTACGATTTATCCTGGCAAAAACGAAATCTTGCCAATGTCGCCAAATTCAGTTGATTCAATAAAAATCATTTTTGAAGACGGAAATTCTCTTCCCCAAAAAGAAGTTTCACTTTCTCTTCTTGAAGATTTTAACTACGCTGTTCGTCAGGATGTAAATACAAAAGCCCTGAATGCATATTCCCGCAGTGTAAAAAGAAGCATGGTCAAAAAATTCACGGCTGTGGCTGGAGCTACGGCAAGCCTTTTAATGGCCGAAAATGCTATTCGCAAGCAGGAAAATATCCTCACTGTCGGACTTTATGCCGGAGCTTATCTGAGTGCGGCAAAGGCAATCGATCAGGTAGACAAGACGGAGACCGCTGACATAAGGCAGGTTTATGCCCTTCCGGCACAGGCTTTCGCTGGCGGAATAGAGCTTACCCCCGGCAAGTATTCATTCAAAGTGCAATTTTTATCCAAAAATGGTAATATCATAAAAGAAGAATTTTACAAAGATGTTGAAGTAAAATACGGGAAAACAACTTTGGTGGAGGCCTCATGTCAAAAATAAGATTTTCAGTCAAAAATCCGGCAGTAAAAACTCTGGCAGGATTATTTTTGCTTTTTCTTGCATCCTGCGCCTCAACCGATAATGCGGCTAAGTCTTCTAAAAGTGCCAAAAACGCCCCAGACTGGTTCTTCGGAGAATCAGCAGCTTATCCAAAATCAGCTTATCTTACAGGAATCGGTTCCGCGCCCGAAAAACGCTCTGCTGAAATCGACGCCATTAACGAGCTTGTCTCGGTTTTCGGTCAAAAAATCACTTCAGCTTCAAGTGCCTCCCGCCGCATGGAAATGGCTCAAAGCAAGGGATTGGTCGCAAGTTCAGATTCTTCTTCCCTCGACCAGAGCATTTTGCGAGAAGTCAGTCAGGATGATGTAATCGCCGTCGAAATTCCAGAATTCTTTGAGGCAAAAAACGAAGGAAAATGGTACGCACTGGCAGTGATGAGCCGCGAAAAGGGAAGCCAGATTTATTCCGCCATGATTGCTAAAAATCAAAATGAAATCGACTCAATCGTAAAAGAAATTTCCTCAAGCAAAGAGCAAAACACCATGCTCAATTATTCCCGCCTTGATTTCGCAGAGGAAGTCGCAAAAGTCAATGAGGGTTATCTTAAACGGCTGTCGGTCTTAAACCCGACATCAGCAAAAAAATTTGATTCAAATTACACGCCGGTTCAGATTCATAAATTAAAGGCGGATATGGCTGCTAAAATCCCGGTTTGTGTTTGGGTCAGCGAAGATTCTGACGGAAGAATCGCAAAGGCCTTTCAGGAAGTCATGTCTTCTTTTGGTTTCAACACGACCCTTGGCTCAAACGAGCGGTATGTAATTTCATGCAAAAATCATTTTACCCAGGGAGAAAGTGCCAACGGAAAAACTCAGTTCTGTGAGTATGTTGCTGAATGTGCGCTTACAGACACTTTTTCTGGTGAAACTCTCGTTCCGCTCAGCATCACAGGCCGTGAAGGCTCCCCAACCTACAATAATGCAGAAGTCAGGGCAAAACAAAAGATTTCTGCTAAAATAAAATCTGACTTCGCCGGTAATTTCCAGAAATATCTCGGAGATTTTTCGGCATTTTAGTCATTTTAAAAAATTCAAAATCAGGAAGAATTCATGCCAAACGAAAACAATGAAAAAAAAGTGCTGATAACAGGCAGCTCAGGCGGAATCGGCCGGGCAATAGCTCTGGCAGTAGCAAAAGAAGGCTACGAAATCGTCGCTCACTACAATAACGGCAAGGAAAAGGCCGAGTCGCTAAAAGCCGAGATTGAAGCCGCTGGTGGAAAATGCACATTGATTCAGTTCAATATTTCTGACAGAGAAGACTGCCGTACAAAGCTCGAACAATGGAGCGAAGGAAACGGTGCTTTCTGGGGAATCGTCCTTAATGCGGGAATCTGCCGGGACAACGCTTTCCCAGCCCTCTCAGACGAAAACTGGGACGATGTTCTCCACACAAATCTCGACGGCTTTTACAATGTACTTAAACCCCTCGTAATGCCTTTGTGCCGCAAAAAACGTGGCCGAATCATCACAATTTCAAGCGTTTCCGGCGTAATGGGAAACCGCGGTCAGGTCAACTACAGTGCAAGCAAGGCCGGCATTATCGGAGCCACAAAAGCCCTGGCTGTAGAACTTGCCAGCCGAAAAATCACCGTAAACTGCATCGCACCAGGATTCATCGAAACAGAAATGATTAAAGATGCCCCTGTAGAGCACATTTTGCCTACAATCCCAATGGGGCGGGCAGGAAAGCCGGAAGAAGTCGCTTCTCTGGCAGTATATTTGCTCAGCGAAGGAGCAAGCTACATCACAAGGCAGGTAATCTCTGTCAACGGAGGAATTATTTAATGCAGAACAGAAGAGTTGTCGTCACAGGCGGCGGAATAATCAGTGCAATGGGAAATGACTGGCAGACAGTCCTCAAAAACCTAAAGGCAAAAAAGAATTTCGTAAAATACATGCACGAGTGGGATGAAAAATACCCGCTGATGAACACAAGGCTCTGCTGCCCAGTTGATTTTGAAATCGACCGGGAAAAATATTCCAGAAAAGCAATCCGGGGAATGGGACGGGTGGCTCAAATGGCTCTTGTTGCCACAGATGCTGCCCTAGAAGAAGCAGGCCTCCTTGGAAGCGAAGAACTTTCGCAGGGTCGGGCTGGAATCGCTTACGGCTCTTCAATCGGCAGCGTTGACCCTCTCATGGAAATGTACTCAATGCTGGTCACAAACGACACAAGCAAAGTCGGCTCAACCACCTACATTAAGGCAATGCCCCAGACTTGTGCCTGCAACCTTGAAGTCTACTATCACCTCACAGGACGAATCATCACCACAAACACGGCATGTACTTCCGGAAGCCAGTCAATCGGCTACGCTTACGAAGCAATCAAATACGGAAAACAAGACATCATGCTTGCAGGTGGTGCCGAAGAATTCTGCACTATGGATACGGCAACTTTTGACACACTTTTCTCAACTTCAACAAAAAACTCAACTCCAGAGCTGACCCCAAGCGCTTACGATAAAAATCGTGACGGCCTCGTTCTCGGAGAAGGTGCCGGAACACTGATTCTAGAAGAATATGAACATGCAAAAGCCCGCGGGGCAAAAATCTATGCAGAACTCGTGGGATTCGGCACAACAACTGACGGAACACACATCACATCCCCAAACCGGCCGACAATCGCCCATGCAATGCAGCTGGCTCTTGAGGACGCAGGCCTTTCTCCCGACCAGATTGGCTACATCAATACCCACGGAACAGGCACGACCGCAGGCGATGTCACAGAAACTGGAGCCACTTATGATGTCTTCAAACGAGCCGTTCCGGTCTCAACCGTCAAAAATTACATTGGCCACACTCTTGGAGCTTGCGGCGCAATCGAAAGCTGGCTGTCAATCCACATGATGAACGAAGGCTGGTATCTGCCAAACCTGAATCTGGTGGAGCTTGATCCGGAATGTGCCCCCCTCGACTATATCACAGGCGACGGACGAAAGATGGACTGCCAGTATGTAATGAACAACAATTTCGCTTTCGGCGGAATCAATACAAGCCTTATCTTCAAAAAATGGAGTGAATAAAAATGAAAAAATTACTTTCACTTATTGCCGCAGGCCTGGCACTTACAGGCAGTATATTTGCAGAAATCCCTGAGTTTACTGACGGACAGGCATTTGTCATCGACTCAACAAAAGTTTCCGGCACAATCAAAGACAATGTAAAAATCACGAATGTCTCTTCTGCAGCTGCAAATTTTGACATTACCGTTTACGCTTACGATGAAAATGCCAAAAACTGGATTGTATTCGGCAATGGCCATCTTAAAGGACTTGCTGACACAGATACAATCAAGTCTGTAAACAAAAAGCTCATCAAGCTGGGAAATTACAAATATTTTGCAATTAAAAACTCTACAGACAACCCATTCAAGTACAGCGTGGCCAAAGCAGACAATGACCTCAAAGTCTGGATTTACGATGACAAGGTAATCGACGAGTCACACTTTAAGGTTTTCGACCTTACAATGCTCCCTGAATTCAAAGACAATCTCAAAGTTGTTGGCGGAGACAACCTGACTTCTGCCGCATCATTCAGAATTCTCGCCTACAATGATGAAAACGAAGAAAAAAAGACCGGCACAATCGCAATCTTGAAGGGAGCTAAATCCAGCGAAACCTACAAGACGACTGCAAGGGGAGAGAAATTCAACACATACCATTACATCAAGATTATTTCCCGGGAAGAAAAGGACTTCCGCTATACCGCAAATGTGGAACATAACGACCTTGTCCTTACAGTCAGCGAGAAATAAACAGAAAAAGCATTTTATTTTGACACATTGACTAATTTTGTCAAAATAAATAAACTAGAATAATACCATAAATGCCCTGTTCAAAGCAGAGCAATCTACTTTTAGGAGAAAAAAATGGCTGTAATTAAACCGATGATTCGCTCAAACATTTGTATCAATGCTCATCCGGTCGGATGTGCAAAAGACACTGAGAATCAGATTGAATTTGCAATCGGGCAGAAGGCAAAAAAAGGAATTAAAAGCGCTAAAGAAGGCGGATACGCTCCAAAAACCGTTCTGGTTCTTGGCTGCTCAACCGGATACGGACTTTCAAGCCGAATCACGGCAGCTTTTGAATATGGTGCCGACACAATCGGTGTTTCATTTGAAAAAGAGCCGACAGTTACAAAGGGCGGAACACCGGGCTGGTACAACAACAAGGCCTTTGATCGTGCCGCAGCAAAAGCCGGTCTCAAATCAGCAACTTTCAACATGGATGCATTCAGCGACGAGTGCCGCCAGACTGTAATTGACGAAGCAAAAAAATGGGGCGTAAAATTCGACCTCGTAATCTATTCTCTAGCTTCACCTGTCCGCACAGACCCGGACACAAAAGTTCTCTACAAATCAGTAATCAAACCAATCGGAAAACCTTACGGCGGCTACGCAATCGATATGATTACCGAGAAACTCAACACTCTCGAAGCTCAGCCGGCAGAAGGCGATGATGTTGCAAACACAGTCAAAGTCATGGGTGGCGAAGACTGGGAACGATGGATCAAATATCTTTCAGAAGCTGGTGTCCTTGCAGAAGGCTGCCGCTCAATCGCATATTCTTACATCGGACCAAAATATTCACAGCCAGTTTACCGTGACGGAACAATCGGTGCCGCAAAAAAAGACCTCGAAGCTCGTGCTAAGAACATCGACGCAAGCCTCAAAAAGATTGGCGGTGGGGCTTATGTTTCTGTAAACAAGGCTCTCGTAACCCGCTCAAGTTCAGTTATCCCAATCATCATGCTTTACCTGGGCTGTCTTTTCAAGGTTCAGAAGGCCGCAGGCACACACGAAGGCTGCAAAGAGCAGATTGACCGCCTTTTCCGTGAACGCCTTTACACAGCTGACAAAGTTGTTCCAACAGACGACGAAGGCCGAATCCGTATCGATGATCTGGAACTCAAACCAGAGATTCAGGCAGAAATCGACAAACACATGGAAGCAATCAACGCTGACAATGTAAAAGAGCACATTGACCTCGAAGGAATCCGAAAAGACTTCCTCAACATCAACGGTTTCGCAGTAGACGGCGTTGACTACGAGAAAGAAATAAGCGATATGACCGCTATCGATTAAAAAGAGTGCCACAGGATGTGGCAATAAAGCAAAGAGAGAATTTCGCCTGCGAAATTCTCGTGCGAATCCGAAAATCCAAGGATGGATTTTCGGTTCGGAATATGACAGCTATCGATTAATGATTAATGCATAAAAAAAGG
>CAMOEE010000096.1 GCA_946611835.1 uncultured Treponema sp.
GGTGAAATTTCAACTGTTTTTATTGCATCCGGATTTTCGAGGCTGTTTTTTGCCCAGTCAGCGAATTCATCGATTCCAATCTGATTTGTCTCGATTGTGTGCCATGCCCGGTCGAGGTGGACAGGCCGGCTTTCCCTAAATACATTTTATAGAAAAACTTGACTTTCTAAAATTTCACTCATAAAATTGAATTCATATAAAAAAATGAAGTCAAAAATAAAATTCACGCTTGCGCTCTCTTTCTGCCTGCTTGCCATCATGGCCATGTCTCTTTTCTTTGCTTTTCTATTTTTGAGTTTTAAAGGAAAGTCTTCCGAAAAAACGCAGGAGCGCATTATTCTGGGATTTTCACAGATTGGCTCGGAAAGTGCATGGAGGACACGGAACACACAGTCGATTTTTGAGGCGGCTGAGGCCAACGGTATCCAGATTCTTTTTGACGATGCCCAGCAGAAGCAGGAAAATCAGCTTAAGGCAATCCGCTCTTTTATCATTTATCAGGTTGATGTCATTGCCTTTGTTCCGATTGTCGAGAGTGGCTGGGATAATGTCCTTCGAGAGGCGAAAAGTGCCGGAATTCCCGTAATCATCGTTGACAGGCAGATTAATGCCGACAGGTCACTTTATGCTGGATTTTTGGGAGAGAATGCCTTTGAAGAAGGCGAGAAGGCTGCGAAATTTTTGCTGGAAAAATGTGCTGACGAAGAAGGCTCCGTCAATATCCTTGAGATTTCTGGAACGGAGAATTCCTCGGTAGTGAAGGGACGGACCAACGGATTTCGGGAGATTCTGAAAGCAAACAAGAAATTCAGCATCATTCATTCTGAGAGCGGGGACTTTTTGCGTTCACGAGGGAAAGAAATAGCTGAGAACCTGATTCAGCAGTCGAGGGATTCAGGCAATTTCAAAAATGACATTCTTTATTATGACGGAAAGCCCATAGACGCAATCTATTCCCACAATGACTCCATGACCCTGGGGCTTCTTGATTCTTTTGCAAATTACGGAATCAATCCTGCCGGGACAATCATCATCAGCATTGACGCGGAACAAAAATCAATTGATGCCTTGGTCGCAGGAAAACTGAACTGTGTGGTCGAGTGTAACCCTAATCTTGGGGAAATGCTTATGAATCTTGTAAAACAGGTGGCCAAGGGCAAGCATATTCCTCGAATCACTTATAATGAAGAAAAAGTTTTTACAGAGAACGATGATTTTTCAAAATACGAGCTGCGGGGATACTAAGTGAAAAACACCAGTCTCAAAAAAGCCATCAATAAAACTTATATCGTCCTGCTTTCAATTACGCTGATTTCTTCTGTATTTGCCATCGTCCTTTCGCAAGTCCAGATGCAGAGCTACAACAAGATTATTTCAAATGTAAGCAGTGCAAACCGAATCAACAGTATTGCCAAAAATGACATCCCGGAAGAGCTGTGGAACATAATCTGCGGCAAAAAAGAAATTTCGGACGGTCGTCAATACGAGCTGATGAATAAAATCACTTTCGGGCTTGAAGAAATGATCAAAAACACAAAAAGCGTCGAAAGCCGTGACAAGCTGGAACTGGCCACCCGAGCCAGCGCAACGCTTCTGAGGAACATACACAACCTTATGACCCAGATGGGATTCGGAAGTTCCGTGAGCGAAAACGAGGCCGCCCTTGATGAAATCCGCACTATAGCCGGGCTTTTTTCGGACATCATGCATGATTTTATCGTCGTTGAGAGCGAGTCTGCTTATGAGACCAACCGCACAATCAAAAATGCCTCAATCGTCTTTGCCGTCTTTCAGTTTCTCTTTACTGTCATTGCGCTTTTGATTTCGGCAAAAAGTTTCCTTACGGTTTCGGGAGCAATCCTTGAGGAGCAGAAAAATTTCCAGAAAGCGGAGATGAAAGCCTTGCAGGCACAGATTACGCCACACTTTCTCTACAATACTTTTGACACGATTGTCTGGCTTGCCGAAGAGGAAAAGACTGATGAGGTCGTTAGGATTACAAAGGCTTTCTCTGACTTCCTTCGGATTTCCTTAAGCCGCGGGCACGAATGGATTACAATCGGTCAGGAGCTTGACCACATCAAAAATTACCTGACGATTCAAAAAATCCGTTATGCTGACATACTGAATTACAAAATTGAGGCCGACGAGTTTCTTCTGAATCAAAAGATGATTAAGCTTGTCCTGCAGCCGCTGGTGGAGAACGCAATCTATCACGGAATCAAGAACAAGCGGGGGCGGGGAGAGCTTTCGGTGAGCGTAAAATATGCAGACGAGGGGCGGAAAAAAATCCGTTTTTCGGTAAAGGATAATGGAGCGGGCTTTACGCCTGAGAGACTTGCGGAAGTGAGGCTGGAGCTTGCCCTTACGATTTCTGAAAAACTGAATTCTGTTTACGGTCTTTACAATGTGAATAAAAAACTAAAGCTCTACTATGGAGAAGAGACGGAAGGCCTTGTGATTGAGTCAGAGGCGGGCAGGGGCAGCGAGATTTCTTTTGTGGTGCCCTGTGATTTTGAAGCAGGAGGCGAAAATGTATAGCGTATTTGTTGTTGATGACGAGCCGATTGTTCTCGAAGGTATCCGCTCCAAGATTGACTGGGAAAGCTCGGGCTTTACATTTGCCGGTGAGGCCACTGACGGTGAGATTGCCCTTTCCATGCTGCATGAGGTCAAGCCGGACATCCTGATTACTGACATAAAAATGCCCTTTATGGACGGACTCCAGCTTTCTGCGGCCATCAAAAAAATCCAGCCCTGGATAAAAATCATCATTCTTTCAGGGCATGACGAGTTTGACTATGCGAAGAGGGCGATTTCAATCGGGATTGAGGACTATCTTTTAAAGCCCTTCACGCCCGACGAGCTTCTAAAAAGCCTTCAGAAAACGGCGCTACAGATTGACCGGGAGAGAAAGCAGCTTTCGGACATTTCCCGACTCAAAGAGGAGCTGAAATCGACAGAGACTCTCAAAAAAAAGGAATTTTTGAACAATCTTGTGCACGGTGCCGAGAACATGAGCGATGCCATGCAAAAATCACAGGAGCTTGGGCTGAATCTTATTTCCCGCTTTTACAAGGTTTTACTGAGCCGGATTAAAAGCTCCAGCGGCAACATTCAGAATCAGGAAGAAGCATGTTCGATTTTAAACTCCTATTCCGCTGGATGGGAAAGTGCGGAATGTTTTTTCCACCATTCGAACATTCTGGTCTGCATTTTTAAGGGCAGTGACAGGGAGGAGCTTGACGAGAGCGTTTTCCATGCGGCTGAGACAATCGCCCATATTGCGACAAAAAACGAGGACTGCATGGTTCTTACGGCAATCGGAAAGACCGTCGAGCACCTTTCTGAGCTGAATGTATCTTACGAGGACGCAAAGCAGATTCTTTCTCTTGGTGGGGAAAGCGGGAAAAACCGTATCATAAGTTCGGACGATTTGGGCTCAAGGCTCGATTCTGATTCTGAGTCCGGGATTCTTGATTTAAAGGAAAATGACCCTCTGGTAGACAGGCTAAAATATGCTGGCAAAAACGACATCTCGGCTATTATCGATGAGTCGATGGAGCTTATCAGGAATAATCCGGGCCAGTTCAGCGTTTTTGCATCTTATCTTCTTGTTGACCTGATTTTTGCGGTCTCCAAGCTGGTCGAAAAACTGGGCGGGGACATAAAAAAACTGAAGCCGGAAATCCTGCAGAGAAAATTCATTGATGATGCGGTTCAGGATGAAAAGGGCTTCAGACAGAAAATCGCTCAGGTGCTTTCCTTTGCCCTGGAATACCGTGACTCAAAAATGACTGGAAAGTACGGGGATGTGATTTTAAAGGCCAAGCGCTACATCGAGGAGCATTACGCCGACCAGAACACTACGCTCACCACGGTGGCTGAGGCCGTCGCATTGAGCCCCAATCATTTCAGCACGATTTTCTCTCAGGAATGCAAGACGACATTCATTGAGTATCTCACGGCTGTGCGGCTTGAGAATGCAAAACGCCTGATGCGGGAAACTGACATGAAGGGCTATGACATCGCCTATGAGTGCGGTTTTTCCGATCCCCATTATTTCAGCTATATTTTTAAGAAGAACACAGGCTTTTCCCCCAGGGAGTATAAGCTGCAGGCGGGGGAGTAATCAGGGCAGACGGAGGGAAGACAGAGGGCAGACTTGGGTACTCTCTGTCCTTTTTTTTTGCCTACTTTCCTTTTACGGAAATATCCTTGTATGAGTATATGATGATTTTCCCCTGAGCGCCCGTTGGCTTGTCGCTTAAGCCTGCTTCTTCCATTTCGCCGTTCAGCTCCAGGTAGTGCCCTTGCGCGTCCAGCACTTCCTTGAGAGTTATTTTTGCATCAGGAGCGACTTCCATGGCAAGGATTTTTCCATCATCGGTCTTGAATGCGGCTGTGGCAAAGGGGGCATTTCCGTAGTAGTTGATATGGCCCTTCACCGAGACCATCTTGTTCCTTGCCATAGACATGAAAGTAAAGCTCATGCCCATAAAAGCCAGAAAGACAATAACAGATTTCTTCATTTTAATGTCTCCTTTTGGGAAGTCTATTCAATAATCAGGTAGCTTTTGAGAGTGCTCGCTGTTGCATTAGATCCGAAAGTAATGGTGATAGATGTTGCCCCGGAGTTGACAGTACCGATTTTATTGAATTCAAAACCGTAAGGTCGAATTCCTCCTGTAGAGTACTGATTGTAGTGCAAAAAATATGGTCCTGTCATGCCGGGTCTTGTAACAGGATCTCCTTCAGAGTTTGTTACGGTTTTGGAAACTCCGTAGTCCTCAAGATTATAGAGGTCCACTTCTGTAAGGGGGTAGCCGTAAGTTTTATCTGTGCAGTAGAGTGAATCGGTAGAAGTGAGTTCTACCTTTTTTCTAAAGCCTGCGTTATCTTTGCTGACAATGCAGGCCCAGACAAAGTCTTTTAAAAGCGATTCTATAGAGACGGTCTTTCTACTTGTGGCTTTAATTCCGTTCAGCACGGCAGGGAAGTATTCTCCTTCTGTATTGTTTACGATGTTGTACATAAGTGCGGCTCCTCCGTAAGTACGGGCAAGCCATGCTCCGAAAGCATAGTTTGTCGCATAGGAGACGGAAACATATTTACCGCTTTCATCAGTTCGATATTCTATACCAGACAGAAAATAATAAGCGTTGAAAGTCGGAAGACGCCATGCAAAAGGAGTATTATCATTTGTAAACTCGCTGTAGTGGCTTTTTGTATATTCCTTCATAAAGTCTTCGCCAACCATTGCCATCATTTCGTAGTAGGCAGAATCGGCCCTTATATAGCCTTTAGATGCATAGTGCTTCATTGTTTTTCTGCCCCAGGTGATAAGGTGCTGGTACTCATGCGTGATGATAGTCATTACATTAGTAACGGCAGAAACACAGGTTGGAGCATCTATATAGAGATATTTTCCTTCGTTTGAATAGAAGGGGTAATCGCTTTCTGTAATAGTCTGCCCGGTCATGGTTTTTAAATCCTCAAGATTGGGGTAGTAGTCTGTATTTCTAAAATATCCCAGAGTTTCGCATTGAATATCCTCACCATAGTCAGCTCCAATATCACAGACAACCAGATTAACTTTTGTACCGGTGTTGCTTAATTTCTCCATATTTTCCAGCGCAAAAGAATTGTAAGTCAGGCTGCTAACTGGTCCGGTCAGATAGAAAATCTGGTCAGATTCTTTTCCATAGAGATTTGTTTCCAGAGCGTAAACCTGGTCAAAGAAGGTTGCCATTTTTTCTGCCAGTGCAGTGTTGATTTGTTTTCCGCTTGCTTTCCCATTTGTCCAGCAGTCGTTTAAAACCCATACATTACAATAAGTTCCTGTTGCCCTCAGCGTAGCCGGCTGTCGTTCAAAGGTAGAAAGATTAACATCAGTGCCAACCCAGATGTTTTTCTCTGTTTCGCCTACAACCAGTTTCAGCTGGCTGTTACTGCGGTCTATAGTTTGTGCTGTGGTCGCTGCCCTTGCCCCGCTGTCTCTGGGAGTACCAAAAGTCACGTTTGAATATTTTTCGTACAGTTTTGCAGAAGCACACTGGTAGCCTTCGTGCTCAAAGCTTTCTTCCTGGGCGACTCTGGCAGTGACTGTGTATAGTTCCATGTTAGTGGCAGTTCCTACTGCCTGTGAATTACTGCCTTCTATCAATGTGCCTGTCGGGTTTGTCTTTGCAAGGTAGACGGTTTTCCCGCCTAAATCGCCTGTGACGGTCAGCCTTTTTGTTGTTGGGTCAACGGTGATGGCTTCTCCGCTGCTATAGGCGACAGTCTTTGTTTCGGTGGGGGTTATAATGTCGTAATATGGATTTTCTGTCTGATTGTTAGAATTGGATTTTAATGTGTCAAAGAAATCTGAGCAGCCGCTTAAAGACAGAATTATTCCTGCTATAAAAATGGATAAAGTTATCTCGAAAAAGTGAAGTTTTTCGAGATTCCCTAAAGAAAATCTTTTCATAGTCGAACCTCTCAAAGATTGATGCCTTAATTTTATCCTATAAGTGCCATATTTTACTAGCAGCAGTCACAGGTTTTAAGCATTCTCCGGCTCGATTGACGATTCTCCCTTGATATGTTACCTTTAGCTTACTATGTCTTTTTCTTATAATACAGTCGAAGAGGCTCTGGCCGATCTGCGTGCCGGAAAGATTATTCTTGTCTCTGACGACGAGGACCGTGAAAACGAAGGCGACATGATTTGTGCCGCTGAATTCGCAACCCAGGCCAATGTGAACATGATGGCAAGCCATGCAAAGGGGCTTATCTGTATGCCTATGAGTCAGGAGCTTGCCCTGAAGCTGGGCCTTTATCCTATGGTAGCCGAAAACACTGACAACCACGAGACTGCCTTTACCGTTTCGATTGACCATATCTCAACCACAACCGGAATCTCCGCTTATGAACGGTCGATTACCGCCCAAAAGTGCATCGATCCTTCTTCTGTGGCGACAGATTTCCGCCGTCCCGGTCACATGTTCCCGCTTATCGCAAAAAAAGGCGGCGTTCTCGTGCGAAATGGTCACACTGAGGCAACGGTCGATTTGTGCCGTCTTGCAGGCCTCAAGGAGTGTGGCTTGTGCTGCGAGATTATGGACGACGACGGCACCATGATGCGGGGAGTCAAGCTGCAGGAAATGGCCAGAAAGTTCGGCTTCAAGTTCATCACAATTAAGGCCCTGCAGGACTACTGCCGTATAAACGAAAAGCATGTCGTGCGGGAAGCAAAGGCAAAACTTCCCACCGAATACGGCGAATTCGACATTTATGGATTTATAAATGACATCACCGGCGAGCATCATGTAGCTCTGGTAAAGGGCGACTTGACTGACGGAGAGAATGTCTTGTGCCGTGTTCACTCAGAATGTCTTACCGGCGATGTTTTTGGAAGCCGCCGCTGTGACTGCGGACCTCAGCTTCAGGCTGCGATGAAAAGAGTAAACGATGAGGGCAGGGGCGTAATTCTCTACATGAGGCAGGAAGGCCGTGGAATCGGCTTGATTAACAAGCTCAAGGCCTACAAGCTTCAGGAAGAGGGGCTTGATACGGTCGAGGCAAATGTTAGGCTGGGGTTCAAACCTGATTTGCGTGAATACTGGATTGGAGCGCAGATTTTGCGTGATTTGGGCTGTAAGTCCCTGCGCCTGCTCACGAACAATCCCGAGAAAATTTACGGCCTTGACGGATTCGGCCTCAAGGTGACGGAGCGGGTACCGATTGAAATCCCCGCACAAAAATATGATGCCTTTTATTTGCGCACAAAGCGTGATAGAATGGGTCATATCTTCAATGAGGAATTAGAAATTAGGAATTAGGAGTGCAAATATGAACGAAATCAACTTAATCGAAGGAAAACTGGTCGCTCCGGCCGGAATGAAGGTCGCTATTGTTGCGAGCCGCTTCAACGAAATCATCGTGAACAAATTGCTCGGCGGTGCCGTTGACGGTCTTGTCCGCCACGGTGTCGAAGAAAAGAACATCACGGCTGTCTGGGTTCCGGGTGCATTCGAGATTCCTGTAATCTGTGACAAACTGGCTGC
Source organism: uncultured Treponema sp. (assembly GCA_946611835.1). Classification (GTDB taxonomy): domain Bacteria; phylum Spirochaetota; class Spirochaetia; order Treponematales; family Treponemataceae; genus Treponema_D. Next base: position 8,052 of record CAMOEE010000096.1, read on the forward strand.
AAGCAAAAAATATGACGCTGTGATTGCCGTTGGCGCCGTTATCCGAGGCTCAACAAGCCACTACGACTATGTTTGCGCCGAAGTTTCAAAAGGCGTGGCTCAGGCCGGCTTTAAGAACGGAGTTCCTGTTCTCTTCGGCGTAATCACCACGGAGAATATCGAGCAGGCCATTGAGAGGGCTGGCAGCAAGGCCGGAAACAAAGGCTATGACTGTGCCCTCGGTGCAATCGAGATGGCTAATCTTATGAAGCAGCTGTAAGGTCCTTAATCACTTCGCCTGCGATAATCAGCCCGGCTACGGAAGGAACGAAGGCAATGCTCCCTGGGGCAATGCCATTCCCTTTCTGCTCGGCTGATTTTTTTTCGCTCTCACTTAGTTTTGATGTGACAGGCTTTTCCTTTGAGTAAAGGACTTTTACGCCTTTAATTCCCCGTTTTTTGCACTCCTGCCTCATAACCCGGGCGAGGGGGCAGACGCTTGTCTCGGAAATATCCGCAATTTCAAAGCGGGTGGGGTCAAGTTTGTTTCCGGCTCCCATGCTTGAGATAATCGGAACTCCCGCTTCTTTTGCCTCTACAATCAGCTGGATTTTTGCAGTAACGGTGTCAACTGCGTCAACCACATAATCATAATTCTTAAAGTCAAAAAGGTTTTTTGTTTCGGGGAGATAAAAGCACTGGAAAGTTTTCACCTGACAGTCAGGATTTATGTCTAAAATCCGTTCCTTCATAACATCGACTTTTGCTTTCCCAATGGTCGAGTGAAGTGCTATTATCTGCCTGTTTATGTTTGTTAGTGAAACGGTGTCCTTGTCGATGATGTCGATTTTTCCGACCCCGCTGCGGGCTAATGCTTCTGCCACATAGCCGCCAACCCCGCCAACGCCAAAAACTGCGACCCTTGATTTATTAAGCTTTTCAAGGGCCGCAGCCCCCAGAAGAATTTCCGTGCGTGAAAACTGATTTTGCATGAGGTATTTTAAAAAATTTTGGATTTTTTTTCAATTTTTTTGCAAATTTTGCTTGCATTATGGGGAATGTGTGTTATTATTAAATTGTAGTGAGGAGCGAGATGAGGACGCACACCCGCTTCACGATAAGGAGGCGTTATGCAATTT
>CAMOEE010000097.1 GCA_946611835.1 uncultured Treponema sp.
TTGATGTAGTCTTTTGCGGCATAGAGGGAAGACATATTGTTTTTTTCTTCCCATTCGGTGTTGTCGATTACGATAAGTTCAGGGTATTTTTTTGCCATCTCATAGTAGCGTTCTTTAAGATAGCCTACAACGAGGACAATTTCCTTGATTCCGGCGTCGTGGAGCTGCTTAATCTGGCGTTCAACCATTGTGTCGCCTTTGATTTCGAACAATCCTTTTGGAAGATAGTTTGAAAGAGGCATACATCGGCGGCTACGGCCTGCAGCCATAATGATTGCGTTGTCAACTTTGTATGGGGCGAGGGCGGCCATTCCGTCCTCCGTGACCTTGTTATTTTTTACCCAGCCTGCTTTGGTACAAGCTAAAATGACATCTTTTGAAAAAGCCGAAACATCTTCTTTTCGGCGGATTGCCATGATGTAGTCAAATTCCTGTTCTGTCATAAAAATCTCCTAATAATGATTTGACAATAAAAATACTCACCCGATATTTTAATACTATTCAGTATATCTTTCAATCTTTTATGATTGCGGAAACATCCTCACGGCTCCAGCTTGAAGCTTTGAAAATGCTGTCCTTTACCCGCCACCACTGGTTATCTTTGATAGGGAAGGTGTAGAGGTTTTTCATAAGCCATGCTTGATGTGTGTCGTTGCAGGTTACGATAACTCCGTCTTTCTTCAAATCTGTCGTATCAAGAGGCAGGGGCTTCTGAGTAAATGGATTCTGTGGATTTTCGACAAGACCTTTGAGGGCAAAACTTGGTACATCGCCGTTTGTCATAAATGTCATGTCGGTTTTAAGGGGACCATGAGAGTTGAAATCTTTTACCATAAGAAGCGGATGGAAGTGCCCTCGGCCGGTGTATTTCTTGCCAGCAATCTGATTATCAAGGTTTTCGTCAGCTTCGATTTCTTCTTCAGTTGATGCTCGTCCGTGGTCAGAGACAAGGATTATTCTTGTGTTGTCATAGACTCCTGCTTTGTGCAGTTCCTCAAGCCATTCAGCAACACGATGGAAGGAACACATATTGGTATGATAAGAGGGATCATTTGAGAATTTTGATGTGCCAAAATTTGTAACTTTAGGTACGGGAACATAATCAGGAGCCTGCATGAAAATACTGTCATGCGTAAGTTCATTGACCAGGCAGACATAGGAGCCTTCTTCAGTGTCTGAAAAATCCGTAAGCTCAGGTAGAAAATCCAGGGCTGAATAATTGCTGATTGTGTTCGTGTATGATGTAACATTGTCGTCTGAATTCCAGTAACGACCCTTTAAGTATACAAGCTCACGCAGACAAATAGGGCTGCATCTGAAAATGCTGAATATAATCATGTTATGTTTTAGTAGCTCGTCCGTGACATCAAGCCCAGAGCCGCCGTTGTGCTGCTTGTACCAGGCTCCTGAGTATTTTCCGATTGTCTGATATCCGTCGATTTTCGGGTATGGGTCAGTGATTGTTAAATCAGCATATCCTGAATAGTTTGCCCAGCACGGATCCGATATTGCGGCATGGAAATTTGACTGCTCGGTAAAAATTCTTGGAAGCATGAGAAGGGCTTCGTTGTTTTTCATGTATAAAAGCTCATCTTTGCGCTTGTTTATTTCCAGAGGACTATATTCATAGCCACCGAAAATCAGAGGTGCACCCATCATAGTGTGACCGTTGAAAGAAATTGTATTTTTGTAGAGGGTGAATCCCGAGAATATTTCGTTGAAGCGGGCATCTTCCTTGAACATTTCCTCGACGAATTGATTCTCAGCCCTGTCGAGCATGAGAACTACGACATTCGGCTTGTTCTTTGAAAGATGAAAAATCGGTTTTATCTCGACGGACTGAAGATTTCCTTGTGCTACGAGTGTCTTATACTGGCTACTGATTGTATTCATGTTGATGATGGAAAATGTTGTCATTGAGAAAATCAAAATTCCAAGAACTGAAACAATGAATTTTGGTTTTATGTAACGAATTAAAAAGATTATTCCAGCGAATGCAAGAGCGAGGACAAAAAGATTTAGGAAGGAAACTGCGCTTAATGTCTTGAATTCAACGGCATTGAGGAATGAGAGAGTTGCAGATACATCACCGTAATTTAGCATGAACACAAAGGCGTTAAGAATTGCCGAAACTGTTCCAAACAGGAAAACTGTCGCAAGAACTGTCTGTACTTTTTTGTTGAATAGGAAATAAACACAGAGTGCCCAGAAAAGGAAAATTCCTGCCGACTGCATGAGAGTGAGGCTTACATAGCCAAGCGGATTCGGATTTGAGCCAATTCCAGAGAACTCAGCGGGTGAAGATGCTATGAGTGATGTTGGAATCGTGAATCCCGTGAAAACCCACAGAAGAAGACAGGTAAATATGTAAATAACTGTTCGTTCTTTATTGTTTTTAAGAAGTGGAAGAAGCAGACTGTTGAGAAGTTTTTCGATACCCTTGATAATAAGCGGAATGCAATAAATTACCGCGACGATAAAGGCGAAAATGATTCTGTAGGCTGGTTTTGTCGTAAAGAAAAAAAGTACGAAAATGAGAGCCGGAATACAGGATGCACATACAAGAAGCCAGAATGTTTTGAGAGGATTCTTTAATTTGTAGAATACATTCTTGACGAGGCTGAAAATGTTGTTGAAAGTCCAGTAGAGGACAAGGCCGCTAGGAGAATTGTAAAGAATTACAAGAAAGATTGCAGCCATGCCGAAAATCTGAACCTTTTCTCGTACTCCGTGACCTTTTGAGTAAATAAGGCCTGAAACGCAGTTTATTAGCGTCATAGCAATCGGAAGCACATTGACGGAGAATGAGCCGATAGTGAACATGGCATCTGGCTTTCCCATGTCCTTTATAAAAAGAAAAGCCTCTCCGTTAAGGTCTGGAAGATGCGAAAGAAACTGGTAGGCCGCAATGAAAAATGGAATCTGAATTAAGAGACCGAAAGACGAGCGAAGGGCCATAATCGGGCTGTAATGACACTGCTTGTAGTATGTGGTGGTCATCATGTAGCGTTCATCGCCTGAAAAGCACTTTTTGATTCGGTCAATCTGAGGCTTCATTGCCTTTACTTTATCCCGCTCAATCTGCTGCCATTTATCAGCGACAGCATACAGTGGAAGACACAAAAGCGTTACTCCAACACTGACACCGATTACGGAAATTCCGACTGGATCAATCAGTTTCTGGCAAAAAATATATATACACTCGATTATTGTATAAAGGGGGTAGATAATAAGAGTATATAGAAAAGTTGTCATTCGTTTACCTCATGTTCAGTATATATAATATAAACAATTTATTCACTAAAAGGATTCACTTTTTTCCAGTTTTCGCTCTTGAAGATATTGTCTTTCACGAGCCACCACTGGTCATTATCTATTTTGAATGTGTATTTCCCGTTTGTAGTCGGAACATGATTGTCGTTCGCAGAAATTATCACGCCGTCTTTTTTGAGAGATGTTGTATCGAGCGGAATCAGCTTTTGTGTGAACGGATTCACTGGCTTTTCGACAATGTCTTTGAGAGCTATTGACGGCACATCAGCGTTCGTCATGAAAGTTGTCTGATCCTCAAGCATTTTACCAGAGGCACCGAAATCTTTTACCATAAGAAGACAGTGAAATCGTCCGCGTCCATAGTGGTCGCCGCCAAACAGTGCCTTGTCAAGCTCTTCGTTTGCTTCCATTTGTTCGTCAGAACCTGGGTTTCCATGGTCAGAAACAAGAATTATTCGCGTGTTGTCGTAGGCATCATTTTTCTTTAGGTATTCAATCCATGCTCCGACTCTTTTAAGTGAGGCCATTGTCGTGTGGTATTCTTTTAAATCCTTATATTTTGAATTCCCGAAATTTGTTACTTCTACTACCGGCGTATAGTCTGGAGCTTGCAGATAAACATTCGAGTGTGACGCTTCGTTTACCATGCAGATATATGAGCCAGTATCTTTTTCGTTTACTTCAGTAAGCTGTGGAAGAAAATCCAATTGAGCATACCAGTTTATATAATCACTCATGTCTTTTGTATTTTCATCAGAGCTCCACCATGTTCCTTTTTTATAGATAAGTTCCCTTAATATTATTGGGGCAGAGCGGAAAAAACTGAAGAAAACAAGATTTCTGTCTATGAGCGTCTCTGATGTTTCCATGTTCCCGGTCTGATTTTTATGATCCGTATACCAAAGTGAGTTGTATACGCCGGCTGTCTGATATGCCTTGATTCTTGGGTACGGCTCGAAAATTGTCAAATCCATATAATCATTATAATTTGCCCAAGAAGGATCAGTTACTTCTGCCGTGAATCCTTTTTCTTCAGTAAAAATCCGCGGAAGAAGCAGAAGAGCCTGATTGTGTTTATCTCGTAATCTTTCAGTGTTTCGACGATTCATTTCGAGCGGAATGTATTCGTAACCTCCGAAAAGACCAGTACTTCCTTGAAAAGTATGTGAATTAAAAGATAGACAATTATTGTAATGTACGAATCCACTATAGAGCTCTTTTAAATCTGGTGATTCGTTGAAAATCTCGTGGATAAATTCACCTTCAGCCCTGTCAAGCATGAAAACTACAATATTTTGTTTTGTCTTTGAAAGATGAAAAATAGGTTTAATTTCTGAGGCAGAAGTTTTATTGCCGGATGCTATATATGCTGAGTAAGCACTTTGAATATTTGAGCCGTTTACAATCCCTATCGTGACAAAAGTTAGGCAAAGTATTGTTAAGAGATAAGAAACAATTTTGCTCATTTTCTTTTGAATCAGAACAAGTGTCAAAAAAAAGACGGCTAGGGAGGCCAATAAATTTATAATGGAAATAAAGGAAATGGTTTTGAAGTCAGATGGTGGATTTAAGAATATAAGTGAAGTTGAGATGTCACCGTAGGGGAGGCTGAACAAGAATGTATTAAGGGTATAGCATATTGCGGTGACGCTCATGAAAAGCGTAAGTACGGACTGAATTTTTTTATTGAATAAAAAGTAAATGCAGAATGCCCAAAAAATAAAGAATCCTGCAGCTTGTAGTGCGCTTGTGGATATAAACAAAATTGGATTGTTATGATTTCCGACATTTGCAAAATCAATTGCAGATGAAGAAATCAGTGAGCTAGGAATAACCAATCCAATTAGCAGAAAAAGAGAAGTGCATGAGACTGCATAAAGAAAAAGTCGGGATTTGTGATTTTCTATCAGTGAAGCTAAATGTGTATGCAAAAGGACAGTGCATTTATTTATTAAAATTGGCATTAAATAAATAATTGAAACAAGAAAAAGATAGACTATTTTATATTTCCATTTTGTTGTCGTGAAAAATAAAAGAAATACTGTAAAAGGTATCAAAGTGATGCAACAGAAAAGCCAAAAAACTTTTAACGGATTTTTTAATTTATAGAAAACATTCTTTACAAGACTGAAAATGTTGTTGAAAGTCCAGTAAAGGACAAGCCCACTCGGAGAATTATAGAGAATTACGAGGAAGATTGCAGCCATTCCAAAAATCTGAACTTTCTCTCGCAGTCCATGTCCTTTTGAGTAAATGATGCCCGAAACACAGTTAATCAAAGTCATCGCAATTGGGAGAACATTGACTGAAAACGAGCCTATTGTGAACATAGAGTCTGGTTTTCCCATGTCTCTTATAAAAAGGAATGACTGGCCGTTGAGGGCGGGGAGATGCGAAAGAAAACGGTATGCTGCAATGAAGAAGGGAATCTGAATCAGAAGGCCGAAAGAAGAGCGCAAAGCCATAATCGGGCTGTAGTGGCACTGACGGTAATATGTTGTGGTCATCATGTAGCGCTCGTCACCGGAAAAGCATTTTTTGATTCGGTCGAGCTGTGGTTTCATGGACTTTACCTTGTCGTGTTCTATTTGCTGCCATTTATCCGCAACAGCATACAGCGGAAGACAGAGTAGCGTGACCCCGACACTTACACCGATTACACAAAATCCAACATTGTCAGCGAACCTGTTGAACAAAGAGAAAACACATTCAATAATCGTATAAAGCGGATAAATAATCAGTGTATATAAAAAAGTCGCCATGCTTCGTTCCTCTTGCCTTTACTCCAAGATTTCGTTTACCACATCTAAAAGAGTCTTTCTTTCGTCGAGAAGGATACTACCTTTACAACCGGCGTTTTGCCCGGCCTCAAAATCACGCTTGCTGTCTCCGATCATATAGCTCTGTGAAAGGTCGATGTTAAAGTCTTTTGCCGCCTGCAATAACATTCCTGCCTTTGGCTTTCGGCATTGGCACTCGCATTTGTAGGCGATTCGCTCGCCCTCAAAGCCCCTATCGGTATGGTGGGGGCAGTAATATATTGCGTCTAAGTATGCGCCTTCCTTTCCCAAAAGGGTTTCCAGTTTGTTGTGGATTTCCTGAAGTTCGGGAAAATCAATGTCACCGCGGGCGATTCCCGGCTGGTTTGTGACCACGATTGCAAGGTAGCCTGAGTCGTTGATTTTTCTGACTGCCTCTGCGGCTCCCGGAAGCAGCTCCATACCGTCAAGTTTTGTCAGAAAGCCTACGAATTTGTTGATTGTACCGTCACGGTCAAGGAAAATTGCCTTCTGCTTGTGGCTAAGGTTTCTCTGGTTTACCAATCCGCTTTTTATGTCGGCCTCGGTCGCATAGTAGCGGTCGGGCGTTCCCATGTCCTTGATGTATTCCGGGGTGTCGTAGGCAAAGACCCTGCTTTCTGAAAATGCTCCTGCAACGGCGGGCTTTAAGATGTCCCGGTCAAGGTCAATCTTTTCTTTTGTCAGGTGTGATTTTGCTTTAACCAGCAGTCTCGGATTAATCATTTCGATTCCGGCATTGACCCGGTTTTTGTACCAGAGCCTTTCGTCCTCTTTATTGAGCCATTTTGTGACTCTGTGTGTGTCCTGTGGAATGTCTCCTTCGTGTGCCGGTGGAAGAATCTCAGTGACCAAAAGGGAAGAGTCGTAGGGGTGACCGTTGGGATGGGCGACAAGGGTAGCGTCAGCATCGTGTACCTTATGGAATGCAATCAGCCTTGAGAAATCCACATCGAAAATCGTGTCTCCGCACAGGAGAAGAAAGTCTTCGTTTGAATCAATGAGACCGTCGATTTTGTAAAGTGCGCCTGCTGTTCCAAGAGGTTCTGTCTCTTCATAATAGCTGATTTTTACGCCGAATTTAGAGCCGTCACCAAAGTACTCAGTGATAAAATGACCTAAGTGACCTGTTACGATAGTAATGTCGGTGAGACCGTTTCGCTTGAGGCAGTCAATCTGATGCTCCAGAATCGGTTTTCCGCAGATTTGAATCATGGGCTTGGGAATGTCACTTGCGATTGAAGCGATTCTAGTTCCCTTGCCGCCGGCCATTATGATAGTTCGCATGTTTTATTCCTTCCAGAAATGTTCTTCGATTTCGAGACAAAGCGCATGGTAGACCGGAAGATGATACTCCTGAATCATGAATGTCTCGTTTGAAGGAACGATGATTGTGATGTCAGCCAAATCTTTGATTTTACCGCCTGATTTTCCTGTGAGGGCGATTGTCTTCAGGCCCTTTGCCTTCGCTACGACAGTGGCATAAATCACATCTGCGCTGTTACCACTCGTCGTAATCCCCAAAAAGACATCCTCTGGCTTTCCGAAACCGTTTACCTGCTGGGCGAACATTACATTACCGTCAACATCGTTGAGACTTGCGGTCATAAGGGCGCTTTGGTTCGTGAGTGCGATTGCGGGAAGAGACCCCTGAAGCTTGTCGGAAAGGTACGTGCCTGTGTCCTGGTCAATTTCCTTGAGCTTTGAGAGAAATTCAGATTCTGGCTTACGAATTTTGACAAATGATTTTAAGAGCTCGCCTGTGATGTGGTCTGAGTCGGCCGCACTTCCGCCGTTACCTGCTACGAGAAGTTTCCCGCCCTTTTCATAAGAATTGATAATGGCTTTAGCCGCCTGGCGAATGTCGTTCTCGCATACAGAGAGTGCCGGATATCGTTCAATAAGCTGTTTGATATGGTCCATAATTAGTCCTCGAAATCTTCTGCCTGATACATTACGATTGTTGTGCCCTCATTCTCGAATTTGAAAGGCACATGAAGCTGGTTTTTGAGAGCCGCACGAACAGAGTCCTGTTTTTCTTTTGGAACATAGAAAAGAAGGAAACCTCCGCCACCAGCTCCCAGCAATTTTCCGCCGAGTGCTCCGGCCTTCATTGCCGCATTATACTGCTCGTCGATTGAGTCAGAAGAAATGCCAGAAGAAATACCCCGCTTGAGCTGCCATGTATAATCGAGAAGACGGCCGAAGTCGTCCAAATCCCTGTCCTTGTTTACAAGAACCTGCTCAGCCTGATCGACCAGCTCGTACATTTTTAGAAGTTCCTGAGTCTTGTCCTTCATCGATTTTTCGGTGGTTTTCTGAATTTCAGAAGAAAAACGAGAGATTCCTGTGAAGAAAAGCATGAGATTGTCGTTCAGGACTTTTTTTCGCTCAGGAGAGATAATGACCGGATTTACCGTGTAACCGTTTGCAGAAAAATTGATTCGGTTAAGTCCGCCGAAAGAGGCCGCAATCTGATCCTGAATGCCGCCAGCCTCCGCACAAAGAACCCGCTCCAGATGAATGGCATCGTCGGCTAGCTTTCGTTTGTCGGCGTACTTTCCTTTGAGGGCATAGAAGGCCTCAAGCATACCGACGGCAAAAGAAGAGCTTGTGCCAAGACCGGTGCGAGCCGGCAAATCTGAATCGTAGACCAGACGAAGTTCGTGCATGTCCAGCCATTCCATAGCATTGCGGATTGCCGGGTGTTTGATTTCGGCATAGGAATTGACCTTTTCTTCTTTTGAATATGTGAGGTGTGTCTTGTACTCGAAGAATCTCGGAAGATGACGCACCGTTACATAACAGTATTTGTCGAAAGTGGTTGAGAGAACCGCTCCGCCATGCTCGTTGTAAAATCCTGAAAAATCCGTTCCGCCACCAAAAAAGCTCATGCGAAAGGGGGTTCGTGTGATAATCAATTAATGAACTCCTTTAATGTCTCGATTAGAAGATTATTGTCATTTTTATCCCTTATTGCAAGACGGATAAAATCTTTGCCCTCGAAAACTTTTTTTGTGGAAAGATCTTTGATTAAAATTTGCTTGCTTTCCAAAAGCTGTTCAGCAAGTTTTT
>CAMOEE010000098.1 GCA_946611835.1 uncultured Treponema sp.
GTTTTTTCTATTTTACAGGATAGTCAAAGTAAGTGTCGGGATACGGCTCGTCTTTGAGGGTAAAGTGCCACCATTCCTCTTCGAGAGGCTTGAAACCGTGGCGGAGCATAGCTTCTCGAAGAATCATGCGGTTTGCATACTGTTCCTCGGAAATTTGCATGTAGTCGGGATGGCTTTCAATTCCGAACCAATCGAAAGTGCCACCCATATCAATCTCTTTTTCACTCTCCATATCGAACAATGTCAAATCCACAGTACTCCCACGACTGTGCCCCGATTTTTCTGCAATGTAGCCCTGAGTAAACAACACTGATTTATCAAGGTTCGGATAGAAATACTGTTTCATCCTAGTGTCCGAAGTATCTTTAGCCCAATTTATAAAATGCGTTACTGCTCGCTGAGGTCGATATGCATCGTAGATTTTGAGGCGGTAGCCTTGAGCCTTTACATCATCGCTCACAGCTTTCAAAGCCTCTGCCGCTTCGGTGGTAAGAAGTGCAACAGGCTTTTCATAGCCGTTAATGCGATCTCCAACAAAGTTGTAGGTGGAATAGTAGCGGATTTCAAGAATCGCATCGGGAACAGCTTCTGCAAGATAGACAAAGCCTTTCGGTGCGACATCACTTTGTTTACATGATACGTAAAGTACCGAAAAAGCAATTGCTATAACAGTGGCAAAAATAATAGATTTTTTCATTTGAATTTCTCCAGATACTCTTCAAGCACAAGTCCTGAATCGGTAATTTCCTGTGCAACTTCTACACTCCCCACATAACGAATGTGCCACGGTTCATAGGAATACCCCGTAATTTTTTCTTTGCCTTTTAAGAACCTAAGGATAAAGCCGTGATTTGGGAGTTCCTTGTGAATTCTAGAGAAAAGCTCAGGAAGCTGCATCATATCCTCATTCTCCCACTTCCATTCTCCGTTAACCTTTGGCACTATGTCAATTGCAAGCCCTGTATGATGCTCGCTCGTTCCAGGAACGGCGACTGTGTTCTTTGCGTACTCTTCGCCGTATTTTTCTGTGAACTCGCGCATAATTTTCTCTTGGTATTCCACGCTGCGGTAAGCGGAATCAATGCCGATTTCAATTCCTTGCTCCAAAAGCGCTTTTTGTAATTCAAGATACGCCTCATAAGTAGATTTTTCCACCTCGGCGGTCTCGTCTTCATACACGGTGTCAACTGTCACAAGGTCAAGGCTTTTTGCGTAATCCCCGCTGATTGGATGAGTTTTGTTCACAAGCACGAGATAATCTGGCTGTTTCTGCGTGATTTTGTCAGCCGCTGTTTTTTTGCAACCTACGGCAAAACTTGCAAAAATCAGTGCCGAAACTAAGGCAAAAAACGTCGTCTTTTTTATCGTTTTCATAAAACACTCCTTTTATTTTTCACAAAATAAATTTATTTTCAAGCAATTTTGGGATTTTTTCCACACCAAAAAGCGAAAAAACTGCATGTCGAACCAAATCCACAATCATACAAGAAGCAAACAAAGCAAGCGAAATCAAAATCACCATCAATGCCATGTACGCTGGATTTTCTGAGGCAAGATACGCGAACCTGCCTTTAAGCACATAAAAGAACACGAGCGGATGCACATGGATGATGTACACGCTGAAAGCAAGCGACGAGGCAAAGCGAATTGCCTTTTTTGCCGCCGCCTTTTCAATTCTAATCTGGCTGAAAAGCACTATGAGCATAATTCCAGAGGCAAAAATGAACGGCGAAAGATAATCCACAAAAAGCTGGGCAACGCCGTTATCTTGCGAGCCTTTGTTAAGGGCAAAATAAGTTACAGGGAAATCCAGAAGCCAGGCGGCGACCACACAGAAAAGATAAATCAAAAAAGCCTTGGATTTTGAAAGTCTGAGCGGATATTTTTTAAGATACGCTCCCACAATGTAAAGACAAACAAGCCACAAGACCGAATATCCCCTGTTCAGGTTGAAAGTGTCCTTGTCGTGCAGATTAAGCATAGTCGCGGCAGAGAACAAAATAAAAATCGTAAGACAAAGCGCGCGATGTTCCTTTTGATTCAAATTCTCCAAAAGCCGGTTGATGAACGGAATGAAAAAGAACAGCCCGACATAGCAAGAAAAATACCAGTACTGGCGGCTCAAAACAGGAAAGAAAATTCCGTCGATAAGTTCCCGGTTTGTGACTTCGTGGAACTGAGCGAAAAAAGGCACGAACCTGAACAAAATAGTGATAACCGAAGAATAAAAGAAAACCAAAAGCCACAGCGGAATGATTTTAAAAAGGCTCACATGCCTTCCTGCCATAGCGTAGCCTGAAATCATGGCGAACACATTGACAGCACAATAAGCCGCCGTTTCCAAAAACCACGCCGTAACATAGTTTGCAGAAAAGCTCTCGCCGCCTTTTAAAATGCCGCCGCAACCTAGAATGTGAAGAATGACGACCATGAACATAGCCGTGATTCTCAAAAGGTCAATGCCGTAGTTTCTTTCCGAAGATAAATTTTGCCCGTTCATTTATTCAAAAACGCTCCTTTTGGCATGCCGTTCCATAGAATGACATGCCAAAATCCGTTAGAAAAGTTCCCTTACTCTAATTCTTTAAAACCTTCGCTGTTTACAAGCTCGAAGTTTTTCATGTCAAATTTACAAATCTGGAACATTTTTGTGCTGCCAAGCCCCGGAATGTCGTAAGTCCAGTATTTCTTGTCAAGAGCCGGCGGATCCAAACATAATTGCAGGTCCAAGCCCCAGCTTAATCCAAGCAAAGCCGTAAAGCTTGTGTTAATATCAAGATCAACAGATCCTTCATCAACCAGTTTATGAGCGTTTGCGGTTATTCCTGCCTCAAAAATAAGCGGCATGAACGCATTTCCCCAAACACCGGCGCTCATATCTGCGGACGCAACTGCTAAATCAAAGCCTATACCGATACCAAGGCGGGCTTCAAGAACAGGAGTAAAGATAACTTGCACACCTCCGCCCATTGTAGCGTTTTCTCTGTTGATTTTTGTAAATCCTGCAAAACCATTGTTTTCTGCATAATAATTATTAGCGTAGAAAGGCGAAGAGTAGAAAGTCCATATTTTAGGAGCAATTCTCTTTCCAAAGCATGTAAACCAGTCCCTGAATCCCCAGTCAACACCACATCGTACTTCGTGTACCTCCATGTGGCAGCCACCGACAAGAATATCATCCATGTAAACAACTGCTTTTGAGGAAAAAAGGATGTCAAATTTAAAATCCATCGTGACCCCGATAGGAACAGCTTTTACAGGCTGAATAAACCTATGGAAAGCCTTTGCATCTTCTGTCGCACGAACTTTATAATCACCAAAAACTTTCTTTTCGCTCTTCCATTTGAAGTACCAATGGTCAATTCCAAAGCCCGAAGTGATTGTTTCGTCTTTAAACATTTTGTCAAAGTCCCAGAAACCATCTTCATCAGCGTCAATGCCATGCTGCTGCTTGAGATACTCTTTTGTCTGCTCAGGGGTCAGTTTGTCCGGTGTTTTAGAGCTGAAGAGAGAAGTTCCGTACACAGTGAATGCAAGCTTATTTTCTGCCTCAATCTGTGTATATATGAGAGTTTTAAAATAAATGTCCGGGTTTGCATCCGCAAAACTAATGCTTGCATTAATGCCAAATGTCAACTCTCCGTTCGCACCTCTTATGATGTCTACAAGCCACTTTTGCCCGCTAAGACCGGCCGCAAGAGGAGCAACATTAAAACTTAAAGAAGTTTTTGAGATGTATTTTTTGTAGGCTTCGCGTTTGATGTTGTAGAGAATATAGTCTTCTGTATAAATATCTTTGCTAAGCGTACATTCCTGCTCGGCTTCTTTCATATATTTTTCAATCTGTGAATGATAAGCTTCCTCAAGTTCTTTTTTGATTGATTCAGATTTGCTTTCTCCGCCAGTTCTTCTGCATTCTTCAATTTTTTTCTGAATTTTTACAATTTCATCATCAAACAAACTGCGCTCCGAGCCTGACATTTCTGGAACGGCACCAATTTCGCAGTTGAACCAAGGGAGAGCGCCTGCCAAAGTTGAAGCCATGATATTAACATCAGGACAATCATCAGGGAAGAAAAGTGACAATGCGTGGCGGTTAAAAATCACAAGCTCTATGTCGCTTGAAATCGGCGTCGCAAGCTGAGCACGGATTTCTTCTGCAACTTCGCCAGGATTTTCCTGCATTACGGCTGCAATAAATGCTGAATCTTTAATAAGTGTGTTCAAATAATCAACATTTTCTGAAAGTGATTTATTTGCGTAATCTTGGCTCACAACGCTTTTTGGCAAGAGCGAGAGCAAAGTATTGATGTCATATTCGCCAGTAAAATCATAAGGCTTATATTCAAAATCAGAGGCTGTAGAAGATTCTGTCACAGGCTCGATTTTTTCAAATTCAGCATCTTCAATGGCGCGCGCATTTCTTCCGCTTCGCTCTTCGCCAGCGTACATACCGATTGTGTTTTTCTCCATATCAAAGATGTAATCGCCTGGTCCGATTTCAGAAATTGCCGCACGGTTGCTTGTTCCGACATCATACATATTGATGACATACTGACCATTTGAGTTGATTCCCAACATTCCGTTTGGATATGTGCTCCTAGAATATTGCATTGGAATAATTGAGAACATAGAAGAAGAGCCGCTTTCACTTCCTGTTCCTGTGCTGCACAAGAAAGTGAGCCACATATTGTTTTTGCGGCCTTTGTGTCCTGCATCAGGTTTCCTCCAGATAATGTCTGAAATGCCGTCGCCGTTCAAATCAGCAGTTTTTCCTTCTGAAAGCGTAAAAGAACCTGCAGGGCTTGCATTTTTTGAGCCGTTGAATTTTGCATAAGAAAACGAAATGCTTTCTTTTGAAACATCCGTAATTTTTATAAAACCATATTCAAAATTCACTTTTGAATTCTGATATGAGTATTTTCCTGAGCCTAAGTCAATGGCATAAACTTCGCCGATACGGGTTGCAATGACAACGCCCTTTGAAATTTGGTTTGCGTTGGCATCTTTAGGACTGTAGAGAGCAGAACCGCCCATAAAAGTCATCTGCGAAATTTCCTGATAAATCAAGGCACGGGAAATATCAGTAATAGAAGAAGCCGCGCTGTTCTGGTCAATTTCCATTGAGCATCCGAATATACCGAACAAAGCCGCCGCAGAAAAAACGGCTGAAAAATTCTTAATAATTTTACTCAATTTCATAGTATTCCCCCTTAGAACTATTCAAAGCAATAAACTGCACAAACTGTGTATTCATTTTCTTTAAATGAAATGTCTACATCTCGGTCTCTAAGATCCACGATGTATTGCTGATTTTTTGCTCCGTAATCCTGCGAAGAAGTCCACACAACATGATTAAAAGTTTTTGCACCGCATTTTCCAATTGAAAAATTCACGATGTCAATCACTTCTGAAAGTTCATAGGCTTCTGCCGCTGTCGGAAGATACCAGCCTTTTTCATATTTTTTTAATCCGTTGGCTTTTCCGTATTTCACAGCATAATCAAACGCAGGATAATTTTTAGAAGACGATTTTGACTCAGAATCGTAATAGCTGATGTTTTTCCAAGTGTTTCTGCCGTCCAAAAGCCCCATAAAACCGTTGTTAGAATACTTGTGCTTTTTTATGCTGTAGTTTTTCCCTGTCAAAATGCTCTGATTTGCAAGCATGTTCGTGCGGTGTCCGAGCGTTCCTTTCGGAGCAAATGCGAGAGGAAGCTCTGAATAATTCAAGCCCACGCCAAGAACGCGGTTTGATTCTTCAAAATGTCCGCCGCGAGTAGAAAAAATGATTGCCATAGGTTTTGCAGAACCTGTGTAATCTTCAATTTGCAAAGGTGTAAGAACCGAACCGTCGTCCATTACGATGTCGCCCAAAGAGTAATTCTTTTTCTTGCTTTCTTTAGAGCCTTCTGAAAAACAATAAATTGCACGGACATGATTCTGATTCTGACGATTGTCAGCGCTTACATTGCCGTTTTCAAAATTGAGCGAATAAGTGTTCCCTGTTGCGTCGTAGGCAGATGATGAAGTCCAATATTTTGCCTTTTTGACTGCCTTTCCGCCTGCGGCAAGGATTGATTCATTTACAGTTTTTGAAGTTTCGTAAAGTTCATAAAGCTCGGCGATGCTCGGAAAATACCAGCCTTTTGTAAATTTCCCAAAATCTTTGTCTTTTCCAAAATCAAGAGACGCATTGTATGCCGGAAAAAGTTTTTCGTCATTGAAAGCCTTCAAATCATCTTCCGTGAAACTATAAAAGATTTTGCGTCCGTCCAAGTTTCCTGTAAATCCTTCGTTTCCGTACAATTCGCTGCCACTGTAATAAACCTGATTTTTTACAAGCGTTGCGTTTGTATGAAAATTTTGTGAAAGCACGCCTGTTTCTACAGTGCAAACTGCAAGAGAAGAACCTGCATCGTCAAGTGCAACTCCAAGCACCCGCTCAGAAATTTCTGATTCTGCGCCGTTGATTGAAAAAATTACTGCGACAGGTTTTGCTTTTCCATTGTAAGAAGAGAATGTCTCTTTGTTTACGACAGTTCCGTCACTCAAAACAATGTCGCCGACATGATATTCTTTGTTTGCCGTGCAACTAAAAACCGACAATGCAAAGAACCCAGTTAAAAGGCTCAAAACTGAAGTCATCGTTTTTCTAAAAGTCATCTAAGACCTCCCTATTTAATATGGTATGTAACCAATAATTTGAAAATTTCAGATTCCGTTCCAGGTTCAGAATCAGAGTCAGAAAGATATGTTGTGTGACCGAAATTTCTTTGGGTGGTGTTGCCTTCATCACATTTGAGCCATTCGTATGTGAATGAAAGCTCCCAGTCTTTCCATTGAATTTTTGTACCTAACGCAAATCCTTTTCCGCCCGTCATAAAATCGTTGAATTGTGTCATTCTTTCGTTGTGCATATCGATTGCATCACAGCGGATTGACGGATAATAACGGAAAAAGATTTTTCCAGTCCAATCATTTAAAAATTTGTACTCAAGGTTCAATAAAACAAAAGGCATGAAAAACTGCTGCTCGTAAGTAATGACAGTTCCGGTCAAATCGTATTTTTTAAGATTGGAAGACCAGTATCCGCCCTCAGAAGAATCAAGGGAGCCGTACTGAAGATAACCGCCGCTTGCTTCCATTTTTTGATTTTTGTATTTAAAACCTGCTTCGGGAAGAATTCTGAAATTGGAAATCAAAAATTCATAGCCGCCTTTTATTTCAAATTCATAATTTTTGTTGACGATGAGGTCGCTTGTGCTGTAGTTTGTGGCACGGCTATGATCATCTTTTAAATAATCCCAGTCTTCCATGGAGCCCGCTCTAATAGGAACTGCAATCTCAAAATCTGCTCCAAGCACCGCATGAAATACATTCAAATTGCCGCCCAAAGCGATTTTTGGAGAAAAAGGAGCGTTCCAGTCAAGCCGGCTCATAACATCGCCGCTTTCTTTGTAATAAACATACTCACTGGTAAAGGCTGATTCAAAACCTGTGGAAAGCTCAAAACCATAAGAGATGTTTTTCTGCTGACTTTTCCAGGAACTCTGTGCCTGATTTTGTTCCTGCGTAAAAGCAAGGCCGACGGCGAAAACAAAAAGAGCGGCCGTTAAAAAAAGTTGTTTCATAATGACCTTAGTTTGCCGTGATGTGGTTTCGACAGGCGGCTTGAAACTTCGTTGCCTTGTTCCAACCTCCGCGCGTGTATATAAAAAAGCCCCTGACGAACTGTGCGGATAAAATGCCACGCGAGCCGACAAGGGCGATTTTTTGAGAAAGTGGGTTGTATTTTCTGAATTTGTTGCGCGCGAGTTTCCGCTACGCGATTTGGATAGAGTTCGCTCTGAGCGAATCTGCGAAATTATATGGGCGGTTGCCATCGTGTCAAGAGGTTTTGTGAAAAAAGTTGTGATTTCTTCGCTGTGTGGGCGGTTATTGCCCCCGATTTCGCATTGCACGGGAATAGCATAGCACGGATTTGGGATTTTAGGGAAGAGGTCATTTCTTGCTCTTCTTTGTGTCAAAAATATTTGTGTGCGAATTCACGCGGTACAGCGTAAGAATGAGCAACTTGCCCTCGCTGCCTTTTAAGAGCCTAAGGATAAAGCCGTGATTTGGGAGTTCCTTGTGAATTCTAGAGAAAAGCTCAGGAAGCTGCATCATATCCTCATTCTCCCACTTCCATTCTCCGTTAACCTTTGGCACTATGTCAATTGCAAGCCCTGTATGATGCTCACTCGTTCCTGGAACCGCCACGGTGTTGCGGGCATACTCTTCACCGTATTTTTCAGTAAAATCGAGCATTATTCGCTCCTGATATTCCACGCTACGATACGCCGAGTCAATACCAATTTCAATTCCCTGTTTTTCAAGAGCAGATTGCAACGAAAGGTATGCTTCGTAAGTAGCTTTCTCGATTTCGGCAGTTTCGTCATCATAAACGGTATCCACCGTCACAAGGTCAAGGCTTTTTGCATAATCCACACTTATGGGGTGCATCTTGTTTACCAACACAAGGTAATCAGGATGTTTTCCCTTGTAACCGTAGTTTTTTGTACTTTCACAGCCAACGACAAAAAATCCAAAAGCAAATATCAAAATTGTGCTAAAAGCTTTCAGTTTCTTCATTTTTTCCTCCTTGTATAAATCTTCATTGCGGTGGTTGTATCGCCACTCGCACTCCATCAAATGTATCAGAAATTTGTCGGAATCACAACCGTTGAATTTGGCGAAGCTCCACGCACAAGGCAAGAGTATTATAGGCATTCTCCCAGAATCTGTCGCATATCTCACACTTCGCCACATTCTGCCCATTGAAAGTGTGACAGCTCGTGTTATGCTTTTTATGAAAATTATAAGACACTTGCCCATTATTTTGCAAGTGCACAGGAGCCTTCAATGGAAAAAACACTGGAAAAAGAAAATATCATGGGTAGCATGAGCGAAGGAAAACTTCTTTTTAAAATGGCAATGCCCATGATTTTTTCCGTACTGGTTTCTTCGCTTTATAACCTTGTAGATTCAATCTTTGTGGGCAGGCTT
>CAMOEE010000099.1 GCA_946611835.1 uncultured Treponema sp.
TGTCTCGCTGTAATAGCTTCCTGCGACCCGGTCACCATAAAGGTTGTATTCGCTGAAAGGAACATAAAAGCATTTTAGCTGGGCTCCGTATCCCAAATTTCCCTTTCTCTGACTGAATGCGATTGTCTCCAGGGCAGAGTCGGCAATCCATGCGTTGTGGAAGACCGCGATTTCTGTCTGGTCAAGGACGCAGCTTGCCGCGGCATTGTAGTCGAAGAAGCTTATGTCGTCGCTGAGCGCAGTGAAGGCCGTTCCCAAAGCCTCGCTGCGTCCTCCGGCCGGAATGTTCATTGAGCGGAAGACGGTGTTTCCTTCGTTGGGATCGATTGATGATGAAAAAATATCAGCCAGTGAGTCCTCGACCCCTGACAAGTCCAGTGCCCCGGCATATAAGAGAAAAATGAAAAATAAGGCCGCAGAGAAGATTTTTTTCATCATATTATATTATAATTGGTAGGGACATAAAAATCCATGTCCTAATCCTTCTCTTATTTTCGGATAATTAGCTTGATTGAGTTACAAATATAACCGAAAAATAGAGTAGGAAAATAAGCTTTAAAAATGCAGGCTAGGACACTTGCTTTCGTATTCCTCTTTTCTCTTTTCTCTTCCGCACTTTGTTTTTCAGATTCTGCTGAAAATGCGGCCGGTAAAACTTTGTCCTTAAAAGAAATCGATATTCTGATTGACAGCGAGAAATACAACGAGGCTTTGAGGGAAGTCTCCAGATACATGGAATCCTATCCGAATGATTTTGACAGGGCGCAAAAAAGAATCTCCAGAATAATGAAAGCCAGGGAGAAATACAATGAAGGCGCGGCTGCCCTTGTGGATGTGATAAAAAAGGCCGGGGAAGCCAAGAGCGAAAAACTCACGAAAATCCGGGATCTTGAGACTTCCGAGCAGAATCCTACTGAATATGTGAATGATTTTTTAAACCTGGCCCGAAGGTCCGTTACCCTCGGTGATGTCCTGGTACTTTACAATAAGATTATGCGAGAGGGCGTGGAGCTGGTCAGGAACGAATCCTGGTATGAAGCGGCCCTAAAATTTGAGGAAGGATTTGCGATAAAAAACGAGTTCTCCGATGTTGTCTTCGATCCTCAAAAAGGGGAGGATAGCGATTCCGGGAAGATTGTCGTGTATGAGAGCGACATAACCCTTCCTTCTCACAGGGCCGTGGAAAGTGTCAGAAATTATGTGGCAGGAAGCAAATCCTCATCCGGAATGAAAGACCGTCTTTCTGACTGCGAGAAGGCCTACACCGAATATATGAAGGCCCTTTCATCAAGGAACCTTTCAGGGGCAGAAAGCGCCTTCAAAAAAGTTGAGGCCTCTTTCGTAAGATATGCTGAGCTCAGGAATCAGATTATGGCTGAAGCCAGGGTTCTTGAAAAAGCGAATGAGCTGGCAATCACCAGAAATCCTCTTCTCAAGAATTCTTCTTTCGTTTATTTCCAGGAGAAATTCATCATAGGGGATGAGTCCAACCCTGACACCGGCGTTATCGGTGCAATGGACGCTTATTACAACACAAGGATTGAGGCAATGAAGGGGCGGACGGGTCAGCTTGTGCTTGAGAGTCTGGACTCAGTCATAACGAACCTGCCAGAGAACCTTATATACGAGCGGTCATCATCAATTGAAGGCGAAAAAAAGAAACTTTCCAGGATAAGGGACTATGCTTCCCTGGGAATCTCAGTTCATTCTCTCTATGCCCACGAAAAGGACATCGACGGTAAGACCTTCGTGGAAAAGCACGGGGAGTACAAGACATCGATGGAATTCATGAAGGATTACATCACCGGTCTTTCTCTCTGCTATGACGAGGTTCTGACGCTCTCAGGCTTGAATGTCTCGGACGACAAGGTATTTCTTGATGATTTTTCTGAGAAGACACTTTCCCTGGCCTACGAAAGGCTGCTTTTTTACGAGACAATAAAGTCCAATGTGAAAAACTATATTCCGAAGTTGGAAGAAGAAAAGAAAAAGGTGACAGCTTTCTTTGAGGAGAAGGAAAGAAAAAAAAGAGAGCTTGAGGAACTGAAAAAAATCAGCGGTGGTGCCCTTGCTCTTCCTTTCTCAACCACTCGGGATACGGCCGGTGTTCAGGTTGCAGACGAGCCTCTTAATATGACGGGGCATATCGATTATTTCATGGCCCTGGCAAATAACAATGCGACCCTGGCTCTCTCCCAGTCACAGAAAATATGGGCCTACCTTGCCACCGGTTACGCCTCCCTGGCTGAAAGCTCTTATGAACGCCATGCCTCCCTTTGCTCTGATTCGGAAAGCCTTCTCAATGGGGAAAGTTTTCCAGTGTCAGAAGATGAAAGTTCAGACGAACTTTCCTTCATAAAAAAATATCCCCGTGAGGCAAAGGAAAAGTCCGCCGCACTCGTGGAAGAGCTGGGCAAAAAAAAGGCTGAGCTTAATTCTCAGGCAAAGATTCTCGCCGGCGGAGAAGTTTTCCGCACGACCGACAATGCCTACAACAGCGGAATGCTTCGCTTTGAGCAGATTGGCAAAATGTATGACGAGCTTTCGGTAAAGGCTTCCAGGATAGTCGCAGAGGCGGACAAACAGATGAGGCTTTACGACACCCTGATCCGTCAGGGAAACGAGCAGTATGAGCTTGCCGAGAAAGCTTTCAGGGAGGGCAGGTATGATGCCGCTAACACTGCCGTCGACGCTGCCTCTGAGAAGTTTGCCGCTGCCCTTGATGTGGAGTACAACGAGAAAATCCGCCTGATGCGTGAGAAGACCCTTAATGAACTGGCCATTAAAATCCAGCAGGCGGAATATGTCAAAGTTCTTCGTGAGGTCTATGAGCTCAAGGACAAGGCCGCCACAGCCTACTATTCAAGTGACTTTGACGGCGCTGAAAACATACTGGTTTCGGCCCAGGCAAAATGGGCCGGCGTTTCCACCGAAGCGGACCCTGAAATCGATGACCTGCTTGCGATTGTCACTACGGTCAAGAATATCGGTTACGGGCGAATCCTTGAGCCTTCCGACCCTCATTATCCTGAGCTTTCTTACAGCCTTGATATGGCAAGGCAGAATTTTGAGAGGGGAAGGAAACTCAAAAAACAGAATGATGAGGCCGGGGCAGGTCAGGCTTTCAGTACGGCCCTCTCATACATCAGGAATGTTCAGAATGTCTATCCTCTCAACAAGGCGGCCCAGCTCCTGAACCTGCAGATTCAGCGGGAACTTGATCCTGACGGTTTCCCCCGGCTCTTTGAGCAGCAGTACAAGGCGGCAAAAGTCAAAAAAGACCTTAAGGAAAGGCTTGCTGATTACGAGGACCTGTATGAAATCAATCCTGACTATCCGGCTCTGGCCCAGGAGATTTACGGAATAAAAGATTCCCTGGGAATGTTCCCTAAAAAAGAAATAAAAAAAGAAGTCAAGAAATCGGCTGACTCAAAGATTGCCCAGGCAAGGAAGGCATTCACAGAGGCCGGAAGTGACGAGAACAAGCTTAATGCCGCCCTTAAGCTTGCCAACGAGGCGATTGCAATTGACGGCACCAGTAAGGCCGCCAAGGAACTCAAGCTTGAGATTCAGCTCAAAATCGGTTCGACCGCCACTGCCATTCTTTCTCAGAATGACGAAAAAATGTATGCTGAAGCCGCGCGACTCTTTAACCAGAGGCGTTTTGCCGACGCAAAGATTTTAATGGACAGGCTCCTTACGGGGCGGGCCGCACAGAAAAGCCGTAAGGTCATGGATTTGTACAACCGAATCCTCAAGCGTGTTTAGGGGTGAGAATGAAAAGGTTCTTTTCCAGTCTTTTTTTTATTTTTTTCCTTCTCTCTGCTCAAATGGTTTTCTCCCAGCAGAAAACTGAATTCTTCTGGGACTCTGTCTCGGCCCTGTCGGACAAAAATTCATATTTCCCTGTTTCTGTATCGGACAGTGACAGCACATATATTTTCTATGAGTCGGCCGATAAAATCCGCAGGGAAATCAAAATTTCCTACAAGCGAAAGGAAGGTGAGCTGGGCTGGTCGGAGACATCTTCCCTGCCTGAATCCTTCAGGTATTCGGGTGATGATGTTCCGGATATGTATTCAGCCGCTGTCTCTTCCGATGACACGATTGCGGTCTCTGTCCTTGACTCACTTTCTGCCTCCGGGATCGTAAAGGTCTATTCTTCTTCTGATAAGGCCTCTTCCTTCACCAGCTTCGCCTTTCCCCCTCAAAAAAAGCAGATTGCCTCTTCAAGAATCTTTGCCCTTTCTGAGGGCGGTTTTATCCTCTTTATATCTCTTGGCGAGGGCAGGCAAAGCCCGACTGAGTCTTCCTTCTCGCTTTTGTATTCCGAGTCTGATGACGGAAAAAAATGGAGCGATTTAAAGCCCTTCAGACCGGCCGAGTCAATCTCAAACGCATTCTCCCCATTTTATGCACGGATCGGCCAGAAAGACTTTGTCTTCTTCGAGGGCTGGAGCAGAAGGGACCTTACAACCTCGCTGATTTATGCTTCTTCAAGGGCTTCTCGCTCAGGCTCCTGGTCTGTTCCCTTCGTGGTTAGCGATGAAAGCTCCATGGAGGACAATTCCCAGAACTACCTTGACTACAAGAATTACCGGCCTTTTGTCCTGAGCGACGGAATCAGCACCAAAATCGTCTGGGAAAGAACGCCAAAAAACAGCAATTCCGCCCTTGTCATGGTCTCATCCCTCAACATGGAGGGAAGAATAGAGTTTAAAAATGATGTCGACAAGCTGAACTCATTCGGAAACGGTCGCAGACCATCACTTTTCCTCTTAGACGGCAATTTCTTCGCCCTCTGGTTCGATGACCGTAACGGGGTTAACAACGTTCATATTGCCGAGAATCTCGGCGTCCAGTGGGCTGAGATTGATTCCTTCCAGCAGAGGCAGAGCTCAAAGACCCCGTCTTCCTTTCCATCCGCTATGCTCGACGGAAAAAAATCATTGAATATCGCCTGGCAGGAAGAGAGCGGGGGCACAAGCCGTATCATGCTGATTAGTCAGGACTATCATGCCGAAAAGCCTCTCCTTGCCGCAAAAAATTTCAAGTCCGGAAAAAGGGGAAACATCAAGAATCCCTCTGTCACGGTCAACATGCCGAAAGATGTTTCTGGAATCGAGGGCTTCTGTGCGATAGTCACCAGTGACGAGAATGAGATGCCGGATTCTGACATTCAGAGCCTTCAGTTCAGGCTTCCGTCAGACAATTTGATAAGGGCAAGTATTCCAGAGGGCACGAGCGGCGACGAAAAAATCTACTTTAAGGCAAGGATTCTCGACAAGGCCGGAAACTGGTCAGATGTCGCCGTTCTTCCATATCATTTTGACAGCACTCCGCCAAAAAAAATCGGGGATATTTTCTTCGACAAGGATGAATGGGGATTCGCCGCCTCAAACGATGTCTCTTTCTCATGGAAAGGCGACGAGGAGGATGATATTGCGGGATACTCATGGATTCTTTCAAGGGTCGCTCCGATTGACAGGTCTCTTGCAGTAACAAAAAACAAGAAACTTTCGCTGACCGCCGGGGAGAGCGGCCGGATTCTTTCAGAGCTGGTTGAAAAAAATGAGGCAAAAATCAAAAAGACAAAAAATCCTTCCGAAAAGGTCATGGTCAATAAACCCTTCGTGTCTTTCCGTAACAGGGACAACGGAATCTACATCTTCTCCGTGCGGCCGATTGACAGCGTAGGAAATGCCGGGGAGGCAAGCCATGTCGTACTTTTCCTCAACAAATACAAGGCTTCAACCCTCATTAAAAATGTCAGCGCTAGTCCCGACGAGATGGGTAATGTATTCCTTTCGATTTCTGGTGAGGAATTCTCTTACGACGGAATGGTTTCTGATGTCATAATCACGAACATTGACAGCGGCGAGAAGTATCTCTTCAGCAGGAAAAATGATGATTTTAGTGTCCTGCGTGGAAAAGACGGCCTTGAGACTGTGAGCGGAATAAAAATCGACGGAATGAAGGCCGGCAAATACCGTGTTCAGATCAGGCATACGGAACGGGGGCTTTCAACCTGGGGCAAAAATCTCGTAATCGGCGAGAACGGAACCGTAAAATACGAAAAACAATACAATTTCGAGCCGGTCTGGAAAATTCTTCCGCTGGTTCAGAAAAAATACAGCCTGCAGACCGAAAAACTCGTCTTCTGGGCTGTGATGGCCCTCATTGCCATTGGGCTCCTTGTGTGTACTAGGGGAGTCCTTTCCCTCGCAAAAGATGTTCTTAAAATCAGGAAAGATGTCGAGTCAATTTTGACAGGAGATTATATGAAAAAAGAAGAAGTTGAAAAAATGGAAGCAAATCTCAAGGTTCACTTCTCTTTGAGGCTGAAATTCGGTTTCGCCATTACGGCCCTGCTTCTCTTCATTGTGGCGGGCGTTGCCTTCGTAATCGGCTATGAGATGTCCCGCACCCAGGAAAGAATATTGATTTCGGGGCTGAAAGACCGTGTTAAGGTCGTTATGGGAAACATGGCTTCCGCAGCCCAGTCATATCTCCCGGACGGCCGTGAAAAGCTCGTTGATATCGGTGAAATCGTAAACCAGACCAACAACTTTGCCGAGGCCCGTCATGCCTCAATCCTCAGCTACGAGATTGACGGAAAGGCCCTCAAAGACGGCAGCCGGCCAATGGATTATGTCTGGGCCTCAAATGACCCCGACATCCTCAGAAAAATCGATAAAATCAGTTTTGATGCGGGAACTGTCCGCCATACGAAAGTGAGCGGCCTCTATATCGAGAGATGCCAGATGATAAATGATGGAGCCAGAAAACTTGTGGAGAACCTGCCTAAAATTACTGGTGACAACTCAGACCAGATTTTCCGTGCTCTCAACGAGTACTCGGCTGGCAATTACACTTCCTCACCTGTAATGTCCGATGAAAAACTCGACAGAAATGTGCGTGAATATATGTTCTTCTGGCCGGTCCTCTACAAGCAGGGCGGAAACACGGAGAATTACCTTCAGGCCATGATTATGCTTGAGGTCTCGACCGATACCCTCATCAGCCAGATTAACTCATCCCGCCTCATCGTCGCCTCAATCGCCTTTATCGCTGCCGTTGTCGCCGCAATAATCGCTTTGATAAGTGCCTTCACTCTTTCTTCGATAATTGTATTTCCAATCCGAAGAATCGTAGCCCATGTAAAAAGGATTACTGACACAGAGAACAAGCTGCTTCTTGAGGGAGTTGAGATTAAGATTACCTCGCATGATGAGCTTCGTACCCTGGGCGATTCGGTCAATGACATGACCAAGGGTCTGGTAAAGGGCGCGAAGGACGAGGAGAGGGCGAAAATCGCTTACCAGAGGGCTGCCATTGAGCGAGAAAAAGCCGCCAGAGCACAGGCAGAGGAAGCAAAGGCTCGCGCCGAGGCTGCCGAAATGAACATTATGAACCTGGACGGTCAGGCAGTCCAGAAGGCCTTTATTCCCCTTGTGAGCGAGGGTGCGGAGAAGGCGACTGTGGCCGAGCTCAAGGAAAAGGAAATCCAGCTCTACGGCTATTACGAAGGCACTGATGCCGTTTCCGGGGACTATTTTGACTATAAAAAACTTGATGACCGCTGGTATGCCTTCATTAAGTGTGATGCCTCGGGCCATGGAGTTCCTGCCGCCCTCATAATGACAATCGTAGCCACTATTTTCCGCAGGTATTTTGCCAGCTGGAAATTCGAGAAAAACGGCGTTAAGCTGAACCTCCTTGCCGCAGACATAAATGACTTCATCGAGTCTCTGGGGCTTCGGGGTAAGTTTGCCGCCATGATGATTTGTCTTTTTGACACCAAAACCGGCGATGTCTACACCTGCAATGCGGGCGACAATATCCTCAGGATATTCGATGCTGCCGAAAAGAAAATCAAGGTGATTACCCTGCACGAGGCACCTGCCGCAGGCCCTCTCCCCAGCTTTATGGTCGAGATGAAGGGCGGTTACAAGGTGGAGAAAATTCACCTGAAAGCCAATGATGTCCTTTTCCTCTACACTGACGGCATTGAGGAATCCACAAGGTTCTTCAGGGACAAGAATTTCAATGTAATAGCCTGCGAGGAGGCTGGACTTAGGGACGGTGAAATTCACGCAACCCACAAAAGGGGAGAGCAGAGCGAGCAGATGGAGCCTTCTCGGGTTCAGGATATAATCGAGTCAGTCCTCAACAAGAAAAAATACAGCCTGACTCGTTACCACAGCCCGATTGAGGGCGAAAAGCTGGAATTTGACTTCAGTAAATGCCAGGGAACGATTGAGGAGGCTATTATCGCCCTGACTGCGGTGGAAAAAGTCTTCCGAATGTACAAAAAGCCGGGTTCTCAGGGCAAAGTTGAGAAGACAGAGATGGAGCTTGATGGCAAGAGAAAGACCGTCATTCAGATTTCTGGCGACGGAATCAAAATTGACCGCAAGATAGATGCTTTCCTGTCACAATATTTTAACCGCTACGATTATTACTGCGTGAACAAGGTTGACGAAGGTGAGACCAACTATGTCTACTATACCGGGGTCAGCGAGGATGTGCAGGCCGACGACCTTACTTTGCTTGCAATTAAGAAAATGTGAGTTATAATATAAAAGTAAACTAAAAAATTGTGATGCGGGTCCCAGCGACGACAAAAACTAAGGTATCTCCCCTCGTGGGGGCCCCCTTAGTTTTTGCCTGCGTCCCACATCCCAATTTTTTTGATTTTTTTTCCATAACTTACATTTCTTATACATAGGAAGGAAGAAAATTATGACAAAAGATGATTTGAAAGGATTTTTTGATAAAGGCGTCATGGCCACAAAACAGGCTCTCGGAAAGGCCAGCAAGGCCGCATCTAAATTCGGCGACGAGAGCATCCTTAAGATTGAAATCCAGCAGCTCAAAAGCCAGATAAAAAAAGACAAGGCGGAGCTTGGCGAACTTGCCTGCAAAGCCTTTTTGGACGATGGTGCCGATTCACTTCCTGCAGCCGACGAAGCCGTAACAAAGCTCCTTGACAGCATCAAAAAAGCCCAGGAAGACATCAAAGAAAGGGAAGAGAAGTTGAAA
>CAMOEE010000100.1 GCA_946611835.1 uncultured Treponema sp.
TACGAATCTGAGCCTCAATCTGCTTTGCATAGTCCGGGTTTTCGTTGAGGAAGTTAATCGCATTTTCCTTGCCCTGACCAACCTTCTCTTCGCCACGGGTGTACCAGGCTCCCCTCTTGTCAATGATTCCATGCTTTACGGCTGAATCCAAAAGTGAAGCAGTGGCTGAAATTCCCTTTCCGAAGTAGATGTCAAGCTCGACCTTTCTGAATGGAGGCGCAACCTTGTTCTTTACGACCTTGACCCGGACACGGTTTCCGATAGCGTCTTCCTCGCCCTTTCCTTCGATTGACTCAATGCGGCGAATTTCGAGGCGGACAGAAGAATAGAATTTGAGGGCGTTACCACCCGTAGTCGTCTCAGGATTTCCGAACATGATTCCGATTTTCATTCGGATCTGGTTGATGAAGATAATCATGCACTTGCTTTTTCCGACGATTGCCGTGAGCTTTCGCAAAGCCTGGCTCATAAGACGGGCCTGTAAGCCCATCATGCTGTCGCCCATGTCGCCCTCGATTTCCTTCTGAGGAGTGAGGGCTGCGACAGAGTCAACTACGATGATGTCAACCGCACCAGAGCGGACCAGGTTCTCGGTGATTTCAAGGGCCTGCTCGCCGTTGTCAGGCTGAGAAACCCAGAGATTGTCAATGTCAACGCCAAGGTTCTTCGCATAAACCGGGTCAAGGGCGTGCTCTGCATCAATGAAGGCAGCGATTCCGCCCATTTTCTGAGCCTCTGCCACCGCATGAAGGGCCAGGGTCGTCTTACCAGAGCTTTCAGGACCGTACATTTCGATAATGCGACCGCGAGGATAACCACCCACGCCCAAAGCCTCATCGAGCAGAATTGAGCCTGAAGGAATTACATCCACGCCGGTCAAATCTGTCTGGGCTCCCAGCTTAATAAGGGAACCGGCTCCAAACTGCTTTTCAATCTGAAGTCTGGCCGCTTCCAGTGCCTTTAGCTTTTCCGCCATGTCTTGTGGCGGCTGTTGTGTTTCTTTAGCCATAAGAACTCCACCTTCTTTTGTAATCACACCCAGCGCAGGCCGGATGTTGGGTTCGCCTTAAGCGCCCCAAATTTCCCCACCCACCTATATATAGGCGGAATTTATCGATTTTCGGCAATGAATCCGAAAAATTCTTTCGTTTTTTTTAAATTTCTGGAGAGAAACGGAAGAGAATCTCCATTATCTCCATTTTTTCGGGGCGTTGCGGGGTATCCCCGCAGAGGGGGTAGCGGAAAAGCTCTGCTTTGGAGCGAGGGGGAGACCTCCCCCTTCCCTAATCCCGCTTCACCGGCTGATATACCGCCCTTCCCTCCAGCGCAATCTTTCCGTTCTCAACCTTGATTTTGCCAAGGACCTTTATCGGCCGCTCTCCGTCTACAGGAGGATATGGAGCCTCCTCGAACAAAACTGGAACAAATCCTTCGACCCGGTCCATGTTCTCATAGCCCACGAGCAAATCACAGCGGTAGGACTTTCCCTCGTTGACTGAATTCGAAATTCGGCCAGACCATGCAACCATACAGCCGAGGTACAAGTCTGGCTCCTTGGCCACATCCGAATAGTCGATGTTGTCTCCGTAATCAGCAAGGGAATCGAATGTAGGCTCCTTAAAATATGAAGAAATCATCTGGGCCTTCGCCTTGATTGCATCGCTTGCGTTTGAGTTGAGCAGACGGTTAATCTCGACCTGTGAAGCATTCTCCCTGTAATCCTGAAAATATGTCATTGCCATATCGTAGGATTTTTTTATCTGAGCATCTGAAAGAATATACTTGTAAGTTCCGCCAGAAAGGTCCTTTTTGCGGGCATTTCCGATTTCATCCACCGAAAGAAAAAGCTCGCTCAAATCTGCCCGTGAACTGGCTGAAATCTGTATTTTGTGAGTCAACCTTGAGAATTTTCCGAAATTGAAAATCATGAGGGCCAGGATAACCCCGGCAAAGGCTGACAGGACTATTCTTTTTACGGTGTCGGGGTTTATTCCCAGCGGAGGATAGTATTTTTTTATGTCTCCGGAGTCAATAGCACGGTAAAGCTCATCGTAAGAACCGTGGGTGCGGATAAACTCCATTGCGCTCATGGCGATTTTGTTGTTGGGGTCGTAATCCAGGGCATCAACATAATACTCGATTGCCCGCTCCGTCTCTCCCTTGTGGAGGAAAAGTACGGCCTGAGCACAGAGCAATGTTGGATCCGTTATGCGGATACGACGGGCACGCTGAAAATACATGCCGGCCCCGCCAGTGTCCCCCAGATAAAGACAGGCAAGCCCCGCCGTGAGGAAATAGTCAAAGCTCTCACGGTAAATCTCCGGATTCTTCCCTGATTCAAGGATTGAGATTGCCTGTGCGAATTTTCGTTTCTGAAGCAGCAGATGTGCCTTTTCCAAATCACTGCGAGCCATTCTATTGCCGCCTCAACTTTTCAAGGATAGCGTCAAGCTCAGCATTCAGACGCATGATTTCTTTTTTATTGACATCTTTTGATGACTGCAGGGAGTCGATTTTATCGATAAGCTGCTGGATATACTCCGGGTCAAGCTGATAGTCTTTGATTGGAGGAACGATGAATTCAACATCCGTCCTTTTTTCAACATTTTCATTTGACTTGACTTCAGCCTTCTCCTGCTCACCCTCGTTTTCGCTTCCCTCTTCCTGTAAAAGAAGGTTGTCAGCATAAATAAGTCCCCGGGGAAATTCCTCGTGGCTTGCGGCGGCTATATAAAAAACAGACTCCGTCTTTTGACCTGGAGCAAGAATAGCATCGGGCCAGTCCAGCATAATGCCAGAATCATCATAGCCACGGATATTCGAGAAGCCCCGGCCCTTTCTGAAGCCGGTATCCCAGTCCATGCGGTGAAGCTCGTCTATGTTTCCAAGAGTTACAGCCTCGACAGGGCTGACATTAATTCCGTCAAGCACGAACTGGAAGCTCGTGTAACCGTTTGAAGAGACAATCGTCCGCTCAGCATGCAGTTTTTCGTTTGAGAAACGGCTTTCATTACGGATACGGCTGTTGTTTTCTGTGGTAAAATGAACGGAAGAAGTCTCGCCGCATATAGTGTCGAAAATTCCCCGCACATCAACTGAATGGTCAAACCTGTCCTCGTTAATCATGTAAAGCCTGATTTTTATGATGTCCTGGGGCGAATCACTTTTGCTGGAAAGAAGTGAGAAATCAAGCACAAGACGAACCCGCTTATCAAGGCGGTAGACCAGCTGAGCCCCGTCAGACAGGCGGCGGAGTTCCTTTCGCACCCGGTTGGATTTGTAGCAATCAAAGACCTCGCCGTCAAGCCTTACGAGGAAGCCGGTCGAGGCAAACAAATCTGCCGTAGACAAAAGAGGAGTTTCTTTGTTTGCGGAAGACACGCAGAAAATGCCGAAAGTTCCGGTCTTCCCGAAGAATTCAAGCTTGAGAATTCCTGCCTGAAGCTGGTAATAGTTCTCTGTATGATATTTTATGCCAAGGATTTCATCGGATTTTTCAGTCTCAATTTCTTTTTTGGCACGGCGCTCTTCAGCAAGGGCTTTTTGTCTTTTGACATACTCCTCGTCAACCATCAGTTCTGTAAGATGACGGGAGTTGCTGAGGTTTTCTTTGAATTTTTCTTCGTCAATGGAGAAGGCGTTTAAAATTGTGAGTGAAAAAAGCAGAACTGTGATGATTCGTTTCATTTTCCCACATCCTTTTCCTGCTCATCAAGCAGATACTGAAGTTGTTTTGCCTTTCGTTTTAATGCCTGGACACCGGAATCTTTTGAGGAGCCGCTGTTATTTTTTGCGGCCGAAGTTCCAAGCCCTGTCTCATTCTGCCGGACACGAATAGAGGACTCGCTGACACTCTGAATTATGTTTACAACAGGCTCTTTTGGTTTTGTGACTGTAGAGGAAGTTTTTTTCTGTTTTGAATTATCCGCAGCGACAGTTTTTTCGACCTCGGCCTCTGTTTTAGAAGAGGCCTTTTCAGTGACTTTTTCCTTAACGACAGACACTTCCTCTGAAGGAGCAATAAGGCCGCCCTCCTCAACAAGACCGTCCTCAAGAAGAGCCTCAAGCTCAGCGATCCTGGCCTGTGCGTCAAGAAGGGAGCGTCTGACCCCGTTCTCATCCTCAAGGGCATAGACTCTGAGCTGTCTTTCGTATTCTTCCCGGGTTGAAAGATTTTCCTCGCCGATTACTTTAAGGAGATAAAGGAGTTTTTCTTCCCGCTCACGGCGCTCGATCAAGTCAAGCTTGTACTGTGCCAGAGGAGCCTTTTCGCATGACGGATAATCATTGACCACACGCTCGTAGAGCCCCCTTGCGCTGTCAAAGCAATATTCGTCGTAAAAAGCCTCTGCAATCCAGAAAATTGCCAGGGGAAAAAGTTCGCTGTCCGTGTTCTGATGACAAAAATCACTCAGAAAAAGGATTGAATCCTCGTTTCGGGCAAGAAGATGAAGGAGACGGCCGTTCTGATAGCGGACATATTCTGAATAAGGACTTAAAGGAAACTGATCGATGAATTTCTCGCAGTCAGACTGTGCCTGACGATACTCACCGGCATAAATCTCGCTCTTAATCAGCATGAAATAATTCTCATCGTTAACGCCGCCAGGAAGTGCCACGACCTTACGCAAGAAGAAAATCGCCGAAACCCAGTCCTCGTTTTTGTAAGCCTCTGCCCCCTGCTTTAAGTTTGAGTTCTCCACAGATGAATTTACAGGCCGCGAAGCCGTCTGCGGGAAAACAGAGAGAAGAGAAAAAACATAAAGAAAAGCGATTACGGCGATTCTTTTACTCAAGCTAGCCCTCCCATTTCAACTTGCCGCTGAAGAAGGCAGATCCAGAGACAAGAATATCCGCGCCGGCAGAGGCCACGTCCGGCCAGTTCTTTTCGTTTACGCCGCCGTCAACAGAAATCTTAAAATCAAGCTGTTTTTCTTCACGGATTTTTTTGAGCTCTTCGATTTTTTTAAGGGAATATGGGATAAAAGACTGCCCGCCAAAGCCCGGGTTCACGCTCATAACAAGAACAAGATCAACGAGATGAAGGATTTCGCTGATAGCCGTGACTGGAGTTGACGGAACGATTGAAATACCGCATTTCTTACCCAAATCATGTATGTGATTGATAAGCCGGTCAATGTGAACGGTTGACTCATAATGGAATGTAATCCAGTCTGCCCCGGACTCAGCAAAAGAATCGACCATAAGCTCAGGCTTCTCAACCATGAGGTGAACATCGAAGGGGAGTTTGGTGAGCTTTCGGATTGACTTGATTACGGGCTGGCCGTAAGTAATCTGGGGGACGAACTGACCGTCCATCACATCGATATGCACGATACTTCCGCCGTCATCTTCAATTTTTTTGACTGCGGATTTTAAATCAGAAAAATCTGCTGATAGCAGGGATGGTGCCAACAAAGTGCCTTTCATTATTTTTCTATAATATCAGATGAAATGAATATTGTAAACATTCGTTAAATTATTAAAAAAAGTCTTAAATAGATATTGACATAAAGTAAAAAAGACTTTATAAACTTTACCCCACTTTTTATATTTTTTTTGTTTTTTATTGACTAAAATCTCCATTTTTATAATAATAGAATATACACTATGGGTATAAAAACTGACGAAGAGCTAACGAAGGCGTACAAATTCCTCTCCGAAGGGAATCTTGCGCAGGCACGGGATGTGCTGGCACAGGCGATAGGCTACAACTTTGACAACTCCGAGATTAATTTCGCCCATTGGTGCTGCTCTTATTGGGTTGATTTCATTCAGGGTCTGCCCCGGATGGAGGCTTACGAGCAGGGAGACGGGCTTATCGCCCGCTGGAAGAGTTTCAGGCAGGATTCCGAACAAAAACAAAACTTCCAGCAAAAAACGATTTATGCTCTGCAGCAGGGGATTTTCAGCCTCGCCCTCAAGGCTTACGACCTTTCCAAAGAAGAGGGCTCGCAGAGCCAGCTGGCAGATCTTTACCGAAAAAAGGGCCTGTGCCTCAAAAAACTCGGGAAATACGAGAACGCACTCAACCTTCTTTCAGAAGCATACAGGATTTCACCGCAGTCGTCAGTCATACTAGCCGAAATGGCAGACTGTCTGGCTCTTTGCGGCGAAGAAAAAAACGCTAAGGTTCTCTTCAGGGAAGCTTTCTTTATCGACGCACAGCGAATCGAAATCGAATTTCTTGAATCTGAGCTTATCTGCTGCCTTATCCGGCAGGTAAAAGAAAAGGGATACACGGGTGCCGTGCTTCAGGAATGGATTCCGGTCTACGGAGTTCTGTACGGGGTATTCAATGTAAAAAGGGAACTCCGCACCCAGGAGGCAGGAAGGCTCCGCCAGGAAATATTCGCCAAGGAAAACGAAATAAAGGATCCGTCCAACGATTCGAGGCTTCTGGTTCCAAAGCTGATAAATATGTATTTCTGGCTTATCGATCATTACGCACGCTCAAACGAAGGCAACGACAAAATCAACGAATGTCTTCTTCAGATTCGTGTACATGATGAGAACATATATCGAATGTATACAAAATAAATTGGCAAGGAGTATTTTATGTCAAAAGAGCTAGTGGACTTGGTACAGGCAAAACTCAAGGAAGACACCTGGACCCGCGCAACAATCAGCAACTACTCAAAGAATGATTTGGTTGAGCTTACAGCAATCGTAGAGAGAGCAAAAAGCGAGAACTGCATTGATGAGATCAAAGAAATCTGTGACGAGCAGCTTTCTCACACAAAAGACAGCATCACTGCCCTCTACATTTCAGGAATGCTCGGCCTCAAAAAAGGCTCTCTCGACAATTCCTCTCTGGAAGCACTCGTTGACATTTTCCAGAACAACCACAAGGAGCCAATCGTAGTCTACATGTGCGAGACAATCCTTGCCGATGACAAATCAAACAAGTTCGCACTCCGAACTCTCGCAGCAAACTACGAGCAGTCTGGCAACGCTGACATCTGGGCAATCTACGAGCGAATCATCAAGGTTGACCTCAACGAGGCCGAAATCGCAAAAAAACTCGGTGACCATTATTCTGCAGAAGGAGACGGTGAAAAGGCAAACGAATACTACAAGAAGGCCCTTCTCCGCTATGTAAACAACAAGAACATCAACTCTGCCAACGAAATCTGGTCAAAGCTCGTGGCTTCAATCCCTGAAGAAATCGACTTCTTCCTCCTGGTACAGCGCAAAATCGCAAAATCAATCAGCGCAGACAAATCAGCACTGATGATGCAGGAGCTTTACAACTACTACAAAGACAACGCAAAGTGGGACACGGCTATCGACATCCTCAAGCTCAACCTCACGATCGACCCGAAGGATCCCTGGGCACGCCGGGAAATCGCCGAGTGCTATGCAAAAAAATACGCAAACCACAGCCATGTTGATGAATACATCCGCTCATCAGACCTCACTCAGAGCTACCGAAACGTATTCGAGGCAATCTCAGACTTCGAGAAACACATCGCTTTCGATGCCCGTGCTTTCGTATTCCACCGCACCTGGGGTGTCGGCGTAATCACAAAGGTTGAAAACGACACTCTTACAATCAATTTCGGAAAAGCCGGCAAAAAAGAAATCTCCCTCAAGATGGCCGTCAACGCATTGCAGCCTCTTGCCCGTGACCACATCTGGGTCATCAAGGCTACGGTCGGCTCAAAATCTTCAAAATTCAAGACAAAAGAAGATTTGGCAAAAGAAATCAAGACAAACAAGGAATGGGCCCTCAAGACAATCATCAAGAGCTTCGATAACAGCTGTGACTTCAAGAAAATCAAGGCAGAGCTTGTTCCGTCAATTCTCTCTACAAGCGAATGGACCAGCTGGAACAGCGGCGCAAAGAAAGTCCTTGAGTCTGACTCAACATTCGGCGTAAACCCGAACAATATCAACGAATACACAGTCCGTGACAGAGCAATCACTCCGGAAGAAAAATACTCAAACGAATTCAAGGCACAGAAAGCCTTCTTCGCCCGAATCGACATTCTCATCAAATTCATTGAGGACGAGTCAACGGACAAAGAAAGCGAGCTTCTTGCAGATATGTTCAGCTATTTCACAGGCTTCCTCAAATCATTCAATGAGGTTGACGAGCAGGTCATCGCATCTTACCTTGTCGTCAAACAGGTCAGCCAGGAAGTCCCTGGGCTGGCATTCCAGAGCAAATACACATTCGCCCAGCTTTACGGCGAGCTTGAGTCACCAAAAGAAATGTACACGGTCCTCAAAGGCTCTAAGAAAGGTGACTTGCGGGCAGAATTCCTTGAATCTGTCAAAATGCTTCCAAACTGGGAAGACGAATTCATCAAGATGTTCCCTGCTATCCTCCGAAAAGAGGCTCTCATCGCAATTATCAACGCAGGTCATGTTGACA
This sequence comes from uncultured Treponema sp., assembly GCA_946611835.1. Taxonomy (GTDB): domain Bacteria; phylum Spirochaetota; class Spirochaetia; order Treponematales; family Treponemataceae; genus Treponema_D. Next base: position 8,381 of record CAMOEE010000100.1, read on the forward strand.
AGGTCCAGAAGCTCGTTTCTGACTCATTCGAAGACTTCCGCGCTTACCGTGATGTAATCCTCTTCCTCTTTGATGAGTGCAGCGAGGAAGAATGGTTCAAGGCGGCCCAGGTTCCGCTCCAGAAGCAGCTCATTGCAATCGTCAACATCATCTCACAGTGTTTCCGTGAGATTGACAACCATGTCGAGTCAACCGAGAACAAAAAAATCATCAAGAACGCATGCAAGATGCTCTTCGACAAGGACAACAACAAATATGCGACATATATGCTCTCATGTGATGAGGAGCAGATGGGTCACATGTACACCCTCGTTGACGACATCAAGGGGCTTGACGGTTTCGACGGAGCCGAGAAAATCAAGACTCAGCTCAGAAACAAGATTCTCGAAAAATACCCGGACTACAAATTCCACACAACAGAAGAGAAGTCTGCAGCTCCAAAAGGAATGCTTGTCACAGCAAAGAAACTCGAAGAAAAACGCAACCTCGTCGAGAAGATGCAGGATGTGGATATTCCAGCAATCGCAAAAGAAGTTGCAGAAGCAAAGGAAAAGGGCGACTTGAAAGAGAACGCCGAGTACATCGCAGCAAAAGAAGCTCAGCACAAACTTGGAAACGACCTCAAACGACT
>CAMOEE010000101.1 GCA_946611835.1 uncultured Treponema sp.
ATACAGAAATCAATGATGATACAAATGCCCTTTCAAATTACACATACAGCTTGTATCAGGTTGTCATCACAAAAACCGAGAAATATAATGACATTGTTACAGTTGAGACAAAATCTGTAAAAGAAGACATTAAGTTGGCTAAAGTAACAAATGCAGCTGGCGACAAACTTTATGAAGATTATGAGCTTACAACTGCAGTTGGCAAATACGCTGCCGCAGTTTCTGTCAGCTACTCAACAGGTTCTTTGATTACAAACAGCTTCTATGTCAAGAAAGCCCTTGCATCAGATGCAAGCGTTTACGCAAAGAAAACTGTTACTGGTACTTACAACTAATTTAAACTAAGAAATAAAATTTTCTTAGCAATTTGTTTTTTTGCACTTCCCGTTTTCCTTCTTTTTTGCGGGGAGTGCTTTTTTTATAGAAAAAAGCCATGGAATTTGCTAGAATACTATGAAATATCAAATTTCATTCAGTGTTTGTTTTATGAAAAAAATTCTTTCCCTTTTTTTTGTTTTTCTTTTTCTCTTCAATTTATATGCTCAGAATTCAAGAACAAATCAATCCACCTCCAAGATTCCTGAGAATGCGGATTTTTGGTCAAATTATCCCAACGAGGAACTTGCGGATTTCCTTGTTTCTCATTTAAGCGATGAGGAGCTTCTTGCCCAGATTTTTATGTTCGGCTGGGCAGGGGAGGAGCCGAGCGCCCTTCTGAATCAGTGGGTGAGCGAACGGGGTTTGGGCAGTGTAAAAGTCTTCGGATGGAATACCAACAACACTGAACAGGTCGCAAAATCTATATCTTCTTTGCAGGAACTTGCCCAGCGGCATAAATTCAAGATTCCACTTTTTGTAGCTACAGATCAGGAGGGCGGTACAATCCGTCATGTTAAAGGCGACACCACAATCACTCCTGGTAACATGGCAATCGGTGCTTCCCAGTATCCTATAGACGCTTATTACAGTGCGTTTTACATTTCACGGGAAATAAAAGCTCTTGGAATCAACATGAATTTTGCTCCAACTGTTGATTTGTATACAAACCGGGATTCTTCCGTCATCAATGTGCGTTCTTTTGGTGAGGATGCGGAATTCGCAGGCCAGCTGGCTTCGGCTTATGTTGCAGGCTCAATTGCGGCTGGCGTTATACCGACTGCAAAACACTTTCCTGGTCATGGTGACACAAGTTCAGACTCTCATATTAAGCTTCCTGGCGTTTACATTGACTGGGAACAGGCCGAAAAACGGGAGCTTGTTCCTTACAAATATTTGATTTCACAGAATGTTCCCGCAATTATGAGCGGCCATCTTCTTTACCCAAAAATTGAAGCGGAACCGGCATCCCTTTCCCGCCCCTGGCTTACCGACATCTTGCGTGGAAAGCTTGGTTTTAAGGGGCTGATTATCACTGATGACATGATGATGACGGGTGCATGGGGCTATGCAGGAAGCAGTTCAGAGGCTTTTAAGCGGGCAATTGAGGCCGGGAACGACATAATCCTCAGCTCTCGTACAGCAGAACTTGACGAGCGTCTCTGGACTATGAACCTGTCTAATATCCGGAATGACCCCAATTTCCGAAAAATCGTCACACTGGCGGCGCACCGTGTAATTCTGGAAAAGCTGAAGTATTTTAAGAGCGGAAATGCGGCACCTCTTTTCCCGGAAATTTCCCGCCTCAAAGACCAGATTCCTGATAAAGAAGGGCAGAAATTCTTTCTTTCTCAGGCTTGCCGGGCTATCACCGTTTATAAAGAGGGGCATTTCCCCTATAAGGGCGGAGACAGGCTTCTTGTTGTTGGTCCTGCCGACGACGAAAACCGGAATGAGTCTCCTTTTTTTGCTGAGGCCAAAAAACGCTATGGGGATTTTGCTTACTACAAGATTGCATTTGAAAAACTTGGCCATGTCGGAATTGACTGGAACGGAAATCAGATTGAAGCTATGGCCGGAAATTATGATACGATAATTTTCTATGTTCCGAATGAAGAAGGAGCAGAGATTGCAAAACGCCTCAAAAACTGCGGAAGGCGGGTCTATATTCTCTCTGCTTTGACACCGATTCCTGTTCTGACAGGATTTGAATTTGCTGATACGATTCTGCTTGGTTACAGCTACTCGATTTACTCATATCAGGCGCTTTTTGCGGCTTTAAGCGGGGAATTCACTCCAGAGGGTAAGCTGCCCCTTGAAAGCCGTTAAAATCAGGACTACCACATATCAGCTCTTCGTTTAGAAATTTGGAAGCACTTTTTTTGTGGTGTATTTGTAGTCCGTGGCGTGGGAGTTGGGAAGCTTGCCGTCAATGCGGTCATTTTCTTTTTGAATCTGTAGTTTTATCAGCTCCTTGAAGGCTGTCATAAGGCATTCCGGGTTGACATCCTTACTAACAATATCCGCAGCCTGCAATTCTTTTATCAGATAATAGCATGTTTCAATCGTTGAGACACATTCTTCGCTTGGTTCTTTTTTGAAAGTGTAAATGGAACGGTAACTTCCGGCGAAACTTAGTTTTGGAAGGGCCATGATGTTCGTGCTGAGCTTTATCATTTTTTTTGAACAGAACCAGGTGGAGTCAATTATGATTGCCAGCAGCTTTTTATTGCCAATTTGAGCCTTGAATCCCTCTTTTTTGGCATTCCATGCATCTTCGCCGGGGTAGAGAAGAACAGGGTAATATCGTTCGTCAGCCAAAAGTTCACAAAGGCGGGCGTTTTTGGTGAAATCAATACCTACAAGAACCTCTGAGTCAATTAGACCTGCATGAGCCACACGACCTGTTCCCGTACGGTTTCTTTTAGCTTCTTTTGGATGCATTAAAAAAACAAATTTTACGCCGGAATCAAATGGAGGAACGAATCGGCAAAGACAAGTGTCGGTGGGTCGTAAACAAGTGTAACAGATTTGACGCATATGGGATTTTAACTTGAAAAATGAGTTTTAGACAACTGGATAAAAACAAAAAAACGGCTTCCTGTGTATGGAAGCCGTTTTTTGTACTAACTGCAATATAAAACTAATTGTTCCTATTGTAGTTTTAGCACAGGTTTACTTGCGTTTTTTAAGGATGATGAATGAACAGCATCCAACTGCTGCTGCAATAACAGCAATGATGATGATTACGAGAGGCAGCTTGCTTGAAGAAGATGACGGAATCTTGAAGCTTGTGCTGTTGTAATCTGCACCGATTCCTGCTGGAACTGCGCTTGTTTTCTTGAAGAGATTTCCGAGATCGAATTCACCTTTTTCGTTTCGTGGGAGACGGTTAAATGTTTTGCCGTCAGCCTTGAGACCGTTAGAGATATCTTTGAAATCAACATTCTCAAAAGCTTCTTTTCCGAGTTTTGCTCCGCTCTTGTTTACAGACTGTGCTCCGTCGTAGAAGAAGTTGTTGTCTGAGTCGAGGCGTGCTCTTAAAGTTGGATCCTTTGAATCATCGAATTTGTCTCGTCCAGAACCATTAACAGAAAGGACATTTGATGCTTTTACGGCTCTTGGATACTTGTCTGCATCACCTTTTCCGTAGAAGTTGAGGTTGGTGTCCTTGTTTCCATAGAGTGTACAGTTTTCAACAATAAGTGCCGGGTTAGAGTTTGTTGTGATACCGTTCAAATCGTTGTTGAATGCGATTGAGTTCTTGATTAAATGCTTAACAGCGATACCGTCACCACCGAGTTTGAATCCGTTTCCGTCACCTTTACCTGTGTTGTCAATCTTGCGGCCGTTGTTGTAAGCGATACAGTTATCGAGAAGTACGGCACCGATTGGGCCTGTCTCAATTTTAGCGTACAAATCCCAACCATCATCGACATTGTGGTGAGCGACACAGTTTCTGAAAATGTTTCCTTCGCCAGATGTGAGCTTAGAAGCGAATCCGTCTGCATTGTTCTGAGCCGGGTCACAGTTTCCGAATGATTCACAGCCGTAAATCAAGTTGTTGCTTGGCCATTTTGAAGGAGGCTCAGCAGAACGACCTGAAATCTGGATACCAGTGTCGCCGTTCATGTATGCATCGACTTTGATGAGGTAGTCGTAGTGACCTGCAACCTGAATACCTTTGCAGTCATCAGGAGTTCCTGTTACATCGATGTTTTCGATTGTCCAGTAGTTTCCGTAGATGTTGAATCCGGCACCAGAAGCCTTTGAACCCTTGAAGTTAAGGATTGCACGATTGTTTGGATCTTCTGACTTGAGGACTTTGCGGGCAGATGGAGTACCATCGTTTCCTCGTTCAATCCAGAGTGTTGCTGACGGGTGATATTCACCTGGTGCGAGCAAAATTGTCTGGCCTGGTTTACAGTACTGAATAGCGACTTCGAGGCTGAGAGGAGCTTCTTTTGAACCGTTACCGAATACATCTCCAGTCTGTGAGACATAGAGCTTAGAGCCCTTGAATGACATTGAGCTGATGCTGTGAGTATAAGTTACCGGATTGTAGTTCTCTTCGTAGTCGTTGACATCAAGATTCTTGTTGAATTGTGCGATTACCTGTTTTGGACCTGGTTTGTAGCCGTCTTCAGGATCGAATGTTACTAGAAGGTCATTGCTGCCTTTCTTGATCTTGATAGTCTTTTTATAGTCAACATTTGCTTCAACTTTCTCTGAGTTGATAAGAACTGCACCGTCTGAATCTTTAACTGTGATTGTACCGTTTGAGTTTGCTGTGAATACGAAAGGATAGCTCTGATTGTACCATGTAACCGGACAATCGATGAGAGTTGTAAGAGGAACAAGCTCTGGTGGTTCTTCTGTCGGTGGCGGATCTTTAGCAGGGTCTGTGACCTTGAAATCAACATCGCTGAATGTAGCGTTACATCCACGGGCAACTGCGAAACCTACATAGATGTGCTCCGGGTCGAGCTGGGTGAGCTTTTTGTTCTCGGTATCGTACATGAGGAATTCTTCGACTGTATCCTCCGATGCGATAGCTCTCTTGTAGATTGCGTGATAACCAGTGTTGTCTTTCTTCAGGGTGATTCGATATTTGTCACCTGTTTTGATTGCGTCTGATGCCTGATCGTAGCTGAATGCCTTGCTTACGCTTGAAGCTTTCTGAGAGATTTCTGCATCACCGGCTTCGATGATAGAATCAGTGATTCCGCTTACGAATCGTGAACCAAGACCGTCTTTGATTTCTTTTTTAACGCCGTTTACATGAGTTGTGAATTTGCGTGAAATTACACCAGCCGAGTTGTTGTAAGCGATGACCATTGCCTCACCATTTTTACCAAGCCGGTCAAGAGCGAGAAGGCCGAAACCTTCCTGGCCGTCTGGCATCGGGTTGTGGTAATCTACTGTTACTGTAGCTGTAAGCTCGAAATTCTCTTTTTTAGGATCGAGTGTTGTATAATAGAAAGAAATACCGTCGAAGAAGGTCTCGAATTTACCACCCTTGCTGATGATGTTTCCTGTTTTCGGGTCGAATTCACAAGAATTGAGTTTGACTTTAAGGTCGTCAGAATCAAGAATTTCGAAATTGTTGTATTCTGGTTTTGTTGATGTACCAAATTCTGCGAATTCCCAGACTCGTTCTTCAAGCTTGCTTGAAGTCTTTGCAAGTTTTTCTGAATCCTGTTTTTCTTTTCCGCGTGTTGCGCTTACAACAAAGCTGACTTTAGAACCGACAGGAATTTCAACAGTTGAAGTGAGGTCATTCGTTTTTGGAAGGGCTGTTTTTTTGCCTTTTTCGTCTGTGTATGAAACGATGTAACCGTCTGCTTCCGGAACTTCTGTCCAGTCAAGCTGAATTTTGCCGCCGCCGAGGTTTCGTGCAGAAAGTGCAGTTTTGACCAGCGGGAGAGTGTATTTCAAAGTTGCAGGAGCTGATTCATGTTTTGCGCTTTCGCCATTTCGCTCTGCATATACAACGAATGTATAAGTACCTGATTTTTTGACTTCAAAAACAGATGTTTTGGCTTCCTTTCGGGTTTTGCCATAGTTTGCTTTTTTTGAAGCACCAGTGTCAGATGACATGGCAACTACGCCGCTGTCAGCACCGTCATTTGATGTGACGCTCTTGAACGATACAGTAATTTCGTTCGGGCCTGTCTGTTCAACTTTTGTGATTGAAGGTGCGGCAACTTCTGCCCAAGGCTTTCTGTCTGCGAAAGCACCTGTTGATGCAAAAATTGCGATTGCACCTGCACACAAAAGGGTTACGAGTGATTTTTTCATAATTACTCACAGCTCCTTAAAAAATAAAGATATACTATTGTATCATAAAAAGGGCAGACTTGTACCAGTCTGCCCCCTTTTTGCGAAAAATTGTTAATAAAACGACAGCTTATTTGCTGACATTGATGTAGTAGATGTAGATTGTGCTTGATTTTGAACCAATTGAGTATGTTCCGTCAGCTGTTACTTCATAAGTTCCAACTGCTGGAGCATCGTCATCACCGCTGTAAACCGGAAGAGGAATAGAAGCGACAACAGCTTTGCTTTCGTCGTAGATTTCTGCAACACGAGCTTCAGTTTTGCTTGAGCTGATACCGTAAAGTGTAATTGTCTCACCTTTTTTAGCAGGGAAAGAAATTACGCTTACTGGTTCGCCACCCTTTTCAACTGCTGAACCGCTCATCTTGAAGCGCTGTGTGAATTTTTCGCCAGCAACTTTGATGTCAGTCTTTGCAACTTCGATTGGTTTCTGTGCACCGTGAATTACGAAGCCGTCTTCTTCCTTCTGGTCAGTCATAATCTTGCCGACTTCGATATCGTTTGCCGAAATGTAGATTCCTGATGTTTTATGTACATACTGTGAAACCTTTTCTTCAGCAGCAGGAGCAGCCTTTTCTTCTACGGCTTTTGCAGGAGCTTCAGCAGGTGTTGCGGCAGCAGGAGCGGCTTCTTTCTTTGAACATGAAATAAATCCGGCAGAGAGAACTGCAGCGAGTGTCAAAGCCGAAAGTGTAATTTTCTTCATAGAATTACCTCTAAAAAATTAAGATTTTTGTAGCATGAGTATAGAATTTCTTTAAAAAAATAAAACAACGATTATTTAGAAAATTCCGATATTTGATTTCTTGTATTATATAAAGATAGAGGAATTTGAATAAAAAGCCTGAAAATACATTATTTTGAATTAAAAATAATCATATTTTATATATCGCTTTACATGATATGATTTATAATAATGAACATGGAGGAAAAAATGAAAAAAATGCTTAAAAAGTCATTTTGTATGCTGGTCTCGGCATTTCTTGCATTCTCGCTCTTTGCTGAGGGGAGTAAGGAATACGTGAAACAGGAAATCAACGCAAACGATCGCTGTCTGCCTACATTCTATGAGTCAATTCTCAAAAAATGGGAATTCTCAATGGGCTGGAAAGACGGAAATCCAAAGAAATGGAAGAAAGCAGGTCTTGAAAAGGCCCGGGAGCTTATCATTCAGAATGAGGATAAAACACCTTTCGACATGGTGGTAATCGCCGAGGAGCAGAGAGAAGGCTACAAGGCACAGAAAGTTGTCTTCAATATCAGTGCGGAAAGCCGTGTGCTCGCTTACCTTCTTATCCCGGACGGAGCAAAAAAAGCCCCTGCGGCCCTCATGCTCCATGACCACGGATCAAAATTCACAATCGGCAAGGAAAAGATGGTCAAGCCATTTGGTGATACAGAAGAAGACGCAAAGAAACTTGCGGAGGCTGAGAACTGGGCTGCCCGCTATTTTGGCGAAAGATTCGTCGGCGATGAGATGGCAAAAAAAGGCTATGTAGTCCTCAGCTTTGATGCCCTTGGCTGGGGAGACCGTTCTGTGGACGGCTTCAAAACTGGCAGCCAGCAGTCTTTGGGAAGCAACCTCTTCAACATGGGTACGAGTTTTGCAGGAATCATCGCTCAGGAAGACTGCCGGGCTGCTAAATTCCTGGCTTCTCTCCCACAGGTAGACAAAAAGAAGGTTGCCTGCGTTGGATTCAGCATGGGTGGCTTCCGCTCATGGCAGCTTGCCGCTCTCAGCGATGACATTACGGCCGGCGTTGCAGTCTGTTGGTTTGGAACGATGAAGGGCCACATCAAGATTGGTGACGGTCAGCTCAAAGGAAATTCTGCATTCTCAATGCTTCACCCGACAATCGCAAAATTCCTGGACTATCCTGATGTAGCAGGTCTTGCCGCTCCAAAGCCAATGTACTTCATCGGTGGCACTGACGATGCCGTAAACCCGACAGAAGGAACAAAAGAGGCTTATGAAATCGTCCACAAAATCTGGAAGGCAAACAAAGCCGAAGATAAGCTCAAGACAGAACTGATTGAAGGCGGCAAGCACGAATACCTGCCGGAACAGCAGGATTCAAGCTTCGCATGGCTGGCAGAACAGTTTAAATAAGATGTACTTATAGTGAAAATAGCTCCCGGTCGTGCAAACGGCTTACGAAATCGCAGGCTAGCCTGCTACACGCTGTTTGTGCTTGTAACTATATACATTCGCCGCTCACGCGGCAGCACAAACAGAGTGTTTTCGTAAGCCGTTTCACTCCCTCGCGCTATTTTAACCACCAGTACAAAATATAATGTGTTTGTGCCGTAACCTGCCCTCCGCTTGTTTTTGTTTTTTTTCTATGCCAAACTCCCCTTTCGCTGTCTTTGCAAGTATAGCGAAAAAAAAGCAAGTGGATAAAAAAATGGACGGAGTCGGGGTTGCGACACAAAACCGCTTGAACTTGTTCACCGCGGTTTTGATGGCGCGTTCCCGACGGGAGTCCATTTTTTTATTTGTACATAAACCCTTTTTTCGCTATAATTGCGTTTATGGTAATCGCTTCAATCGACATGAAAGACGGACACGTGGTCCAGCTCAAAAACGGAAAGGATTTAGTTCTCCAAAGAGACGATTCTGATTCTTTAATTTCTGAATTCAACAAATACGGCGAGGTCGCAATCATTGACCTTGACCAGGCACTCCGCAACACTGACGAAAAAGGCAACACCAAAAACACCCCATTGCTCAAATCTTTGCTCAGGCGGGGAAATGTGCGGGTTGGCG
>CAMOEE010000102.1 GCA_946611835.1 uncultured Treponema sp.
AACTGAAAGTGGAAAGCTGAAAGTTGAAAGTGGAAAACGGGAAGTGATTTTTTTTAGGGGAAATAGCCTGCCCCTTCTTCCTTTGTTCCATGTCTTTCCGTATAAGACTATTCCTCCCCAATATATGATAAAAAATTCCTTGACACAGTTTTAAAATTATATGTAAAATTTTATGTTGCTTCATTATATTTTTGTGTCAGGAGAAAATATGAAAAAACAAATCGTATCTCTGGTTACTACAGGCTTTGTGACTATGGGCTTGCTTTTCTCATTTGCTTCGTGCTCGCAAGAGGGAGACACGAACAACTATTACATCCTTTCAGACTCTGCAAAAGAGGAAAACAAAAATTTTGAAAGCGTTTCCATTCCCCTTGTGTCAAGAACGGACGACAATGTTGTGACCACGGTTTTCGCCCGTGTATATGACAAAAACGAATATATTCCATACACAGGTGTCCGCTATTGGCTGGAATACGTCTGCGACGTAAAAATCGAAGGCATGAGCTATTCTGACGGAGAATACACAATAATGGGAACGGCGCTGGGAAAATCTTTTCCGCTTGTGGTCAACGTCAAAGACAGCTCGATTTACTGTCCGACATGGACGGGCTTTTTCGATCCGGAACCAACATTGAAGTTTGGCTCGGCGACGATGCTTGACTCAAAGAAATTGTTCGAAGGGCAAAAAGCCGCCACGTTCAACCTTGGAAAATACGGCTTTAAGATTTACGGCGGAATTGACGACGCCTACGCTCCCATTTGCGTGGTGAACCAACTTTTTACCGCCGTGCTCAAGGGCGCGCAATTTCTTTTCAACGGAAAAAAAATTTACCAATACAGCGGAACTGAAAACTACACGACCTTTAAGGACAGCCCTTGGTACGCGGACTTAAACAAGCGTCCTGCTGCCCTGGTTGAGGCTTCGTACAACTTGCTTTGCTTTGTCCACGACAACCTTTACGGCCGCCCCGGCTACTACGGCTTTGCCGACGACGGAAACGGCTACGCAAAGGCGGATGTCGTTGCGGCCGCGGACATGATGCCCCTTGACACTTTGCTTACGGTGTACGACTCCGACACAAAGGCCCTGCTAAAGTCGGCGAATTATCCCGACTACCTAAAGGGCTTGGCCGGGCTGGCCTATTACACTTACGGCGACCAACATGCGAACGTAAATTGGAAAGACTTTATAATGTTTGACAATGCGGAAATAAAAAACGCTGTCAACGAAATAAAAGAGAACGGCTGCAGCGGCAAGTGGAAATACGACAGAAAGAAAAGCTCCATAGACCAAAGCAACAGCCTGAACTGGTGGCGAAAGCAAAAAGGCATAGTGGACGAAGACGGCGAGCTAAAAGACGGCAAGGATTTGGAGCTTATAGACGACGGAAAAACGCTCATTATCCGCTTTGACTCTTTTGACCTTGACCAGACTGGCGCTTGGAACAATTATTACGCCTCCGCCACAGAAGCCGAACCAGACCCCGACAGCGTGACTTTGCCTTTGCCCAAAGACACAATCACGCTCTTCTACAAAGCCTGCTATTACATCTTGCATAGCAAGGCTGGATACGAAAACGTCACCACAATTCTCATCGACGACTCGTGCAACGGCGGCGGCGCCAAGTTTACGCTGCAGTACATTCTTTACCTAATAACGGGGCGAGGCGACGTCTATTACGACGACGTCCACACAGGCGGAAAATTCCACGAAATCACAAAGGCCGACCTAAACCTTGACGGAAAGGTTGACGCCGACGACGAGATTTTCCGCGGGAAACTTTTTGGAACAAGGTCGCTCACCTGCAAAGGCCTCAACGTCGCGATTTTGACTTCGTTTGACTCCTTCTCTTGCGGAAACGCCTTGCCTTTCTTTGCGCGCGAGCAAGGAGTGAAGGTTATCGGCGAGCGTTCCGGAGGCGGAAGCTGCCTTGTCGGAATGGGCATAACGGCTGACGGATTTCCCTATAGATATTCACGCAACAGCCGCCTCTGCGCCCAAGACTTTAGCAAAAGCACCGAAGACGGCACTGAAGTAGACAAGGAGCTTTTGGATGGAGACAGCTATGAAAAGTTCTTTACCAACAGCGATTTGATTGAGGTCTTAAAGGATCTTTTTGGCGGAGCGTATTAAAACATTTCATTTTCTTCTCCTTTCTGCTATAATTTCAGGCATGGCACAGAACACAATCGGAAGTATATTTAAAGTAACTACATTCGGCGAAAGTCACGGAGCTGGTTTGGGCTGCGTTGTTGACGGAGTCCCGGCCGGAATTAAAATCGACGAAGACCGCATTCAGCTCGCCCTTGACAGGCGAAAGCCCGGCCAGTCTTTTGGCGGCAAGAACAACGCTTCGGTCACAGCCCGAAAGGAAGACGACAAGGCCGAAATTTTAAGCGGAATTTTTGAAGGCAAAAGCGAAGGCACTCCGATTGGAATCGTAATCAGAAACACAAGTCAGCACTCAAAGGACTACGGAAATCTGGCAACCACATTCCGCCCGGGTCATGCTGATTTTTCTTTCTATTCAAAATACGGCTTCCGTGACTATCGTGGGGGCGGCCGGTCAAGCGGAAGGGAAACTGCGGCCAGGGTTGCAGCCGGAGCCATTGCCCTCCAGGTTCTGGAAAATCTCTGTGACATAAAAATCACGGCCTACACTGAGCGGGCTGCTGGAGTTTCAATAAGCAAAGTAGATTTTGGCGAGATTGAGCAGAACGCCCTTCGTGCCCCAGATAACGAAGCCGCCGCAAAAATGAACGAAAAAATCGAAGAAATCCGCGCAAACAAAGACTCTGCCGGCGGCATCATTGCCTGCCGTGTGAGTGGAATCCCAGCAGGACTTGGAGAGCCAGTTTTCGGAAAACTTGACGCAGAGCTTGCAAAGGCCATTTTGAGCGTGGGCGCCGTAAAAGGAATCGAATTTGGCGCGGGCTTTGCCGCCAGCGATTTAACCGGAAGCGTAAACAACGACAATATGAGAGCCTCTCCCGACGGAAAAGTTCACTTTGAAAGCAACAATGCCGGTGGAATCATCGGCGGAATCTCAAACGGAAACGACATTTTCTTCCGTGTCGCCGTTAAGCCCGTTCCAAGCATTTTCCAGAGCCAGAAAACAATTTCTGTGGACGAAGCGGGCAAGTATACAGACTGTGACCTTGTAATCGAAGGCCGCCATGATGTCTGCCTCTGCCCGAGAATCGTTCCCGTAATCGAGGCCATGACGGCCATTGTGCTGGCGGATTTGATGCTGCAGGCTAGGGCAAGCCGGGTTTAGGGGCGTTTCTATCCCATTCACTGCAAATGAAGTTTTTAGTGAAGTAGAGTGTAGTTTTACTACACTGCACTTCACTATGTTCTACTCAACCTGCACCAAGCCCTTTGCGAGATCTGTGACCAATTTTTGTTTTTGAGGGGAAAGAATTTCCATATTTTTGATTAATGAATTGTATTTTCGGTACAAGTGTATTTGATTTTCAATTTCAGAATCTGACTCAGACTGGGAACTTGATGAATTTGAACCTGTAACAAGATATTCGACCGAAACACCAAGAACCTGAGCAAGTCTGACGGCAACATCTGCGGCTGGCATACAAGCGCGGGAGCCAACATAGCAATCTATCGCCCTTTTTGTGATTCCCGCTTTATCAGCGACTTCTTTATCTCTCAGTCCTAAAAATTCAATCTGTTCTCTTAGCCGTGTTCTGAAATCCATACTAGAAAAATGACACTTTTTACGCATAAAAAACTTTAAAATACACTTATAGTGATATATAATTATCTATAACAGTAAAGTGATATACTTTTGAATAAAGTCACTTTATTGATACAGGAGGTCGCTATGAGGAAAGTTTTAGTTTTGCCAGCTGTCGTTTCAATCTTTTGTGTTGTTTTGCTTTCATGCAAACCTGAAACCGAATATGTGGATAAGATTGTAGAGACGGAGAAAAAGGATACGACTCCGCCAGCTGAAATTTCCAGTGATAAAGTGTCAGTGACAGAAGGTGATTCAGCAGTCCTTCTTTCGTGGACGAATCCTTCTGATGAAGATTTTTATGGCACGAGAATCAGTTTTACCCCGACTGTAGAAGATGTAACTCATCCGATTGTAATTGAGGGAAAGAAAGGAGAAAATTCAAGTGTATGGTTTTATGGACTTTCTAATGATGTCGAGTACTCTTTCTCTCTGGTCGCTTTGGATAATAGCCAAAATGAGGCAGAAAAAATCTCAAAGACAGCGACACCTAAATCATCTGCTGATAAAACTCCGCCAAGTGCCGTGACAAATATCAATGCAGTACCAGGAAGTCAAAAAACTCTTCTTTCATGGACGAATCCGTCTGATGAAGATTTTTATGGCGTTTGGATTTCAGAAAAGAACAACTCAGGTTCACTTTCACACCCTATATTTCTGAAAACTCCAGCAAACGGCCTAGTTGTCTCAGAACTCGTCAACGGTATGGAATATGACTTCTCTGTCATAGCGGTTGATTCTTCATTAAATAAAAGCACGGAGACGACAATAAAATCAACACCAGTAAATATCAACGACACGACACCGCCGGCAAATGTAACAAATCTTTCCGCAACAAACAAGGGTGGTGCAATTCTTCTTTCATGGAATGATGCAACCGATGCTGATTCTTACGGTTACGAAGTTAGCATTGATGGTGTGGTTCATTCTTTAATCTTGCAGGGAAAAGAGGTGTGCCGAATTGACGACTTGCTAAATGGCACGGAATACACATTTACAGTAAAATCATTGGATATAAACGGAAATAAAAGCGAAGGTACAAGCGTAACGGCAACCCCGCAGAATGTTTTGCTCACAATCAATCTTACCGTACCAAGCGACCCGGACTATCCTGCTGTAAGCACAAATCCGACATTGAGCAACACAAGCGCAGATGTAAATGTAGCAATCACCTCTCCGGCGAAAATCGAAAAAGCCGTTTGGAAAGCAGGAAAGAAGAACATCGGCGTAAAAATCAATGAACTTCTCGCAGACAACACGGCAAACACCCTCACTGTCGATTCAACCGGAAACACGACATTCTCTGTAACAGAAAGTGGTTGGTATGATATTGTTGCGATAGACAACGAAGGACATTCTGCGTGGGAACAGATTGAGGTTAGGACGATTGATAAGGCGGCACCGAGTGAGGTACAACTTCCTTTGGCAAGCTTTGAAGAAGATAATAATTCAAAAGCCATCATAATAAAATGGATTGACCCGATAGCTGAAAATATATATGACAGTCCTCTCGACCACTATCTCTTATCTTATACCGTGAATGACGATGAGGCTGTTACAGAACTACCTGCGGTGGCGACAGAAATACAAAGTGCGAGCATAACAGTTCAGGAGAATTGGGGTGATTCTGCCTGTTTATATATCACATTAAAATCTGTTGATAAGCTCGGAAATATAAGTGTCGGGAAAAAAGTTCAAGCATGGGCTTTTGGCAACACGATAAATGTTACTGCTGAGAATGTCGTGACTACGCTGGAAAATCTGACATCAAGTAGCAATATTGTGCTGACTGGTGAGATTACAGACGAAATCGTAGAAAATATCCAGTTTGGACTTCGTGCGGTTTTCAGCAGAAACGAAAACATAATGGTAAGTTTAGATATGACAGGAACAAGCGGAATAACAGAGATAAAAATTTCAAACTGCGATAATTTGGTTGCACTTAAATTGCCAGAAGGAATTGATACTCTTAAAGCTTGGGCATTCAATGAATGTGTTAATCTTTCATCAATATTATTACCACAAACCTTAACGACAATTAATCAACATGCTTTTGGAAAATGTAAACATTTACAAAGTATTCAAATTCCTTCATCTGTAACTGAATTTGCATATCGTACTTTTAATGAAAGCGGTTTGAAAGAAATTGTTATACCTGAAAGTGTCACAGATTTAGGAACAACATGCTTTATGGATTGTAAAGAGTTACAGATCGTTAAGATTCTTGGCAGGTTGACAATTCTTAATTATCACACATTCGCTGGATGTAGTAATCTTGAAGAAGTTGAGCTTCCTAATTCAATTACTGAGTTTGTTGGCAACAATATTTTTAACAAGTGCTATAAGCTTGAATCAATAACATTCAAAGGTACTGTTTCTGACTGGAACAACATTTTGAAACTTGAAAATTGGAATGTTTATACAGGAATAAAAACAATTGTCTGTTCTGACGGAACAATCACATTGTAATTCACCTGTGTATATGTGAGGAAAAACTTCGTGTTGCATAATTACACTGTCAGCGTAAGCAACACGAGAGATAACGAATAGCTTCAAAATGAAGCTAAAGGAGATGCATATGGATGATGAGTATCAGGAAATAAGAGATTTCTGTGTTCGCGAATGGAGAGTCGGAAATGATGTTGGTTTTCCACAATTGGCACATCATCTAAAAGACTGTGGATACGGAGGTAGCACAACTTACTTCAAGGGGCTTGGCCAAAAAGTAAGTGCAACTTATCGGCGACTTGATGAAGATGATGACGAAGGAAGAAATGCTTTATTAGGTTACTTTCCTGATTGTGACGAAGATTAATGGTTCATAAACAACAAAATGACTGTTTTTAAAATTAAATCCTATGGAAGTTTTGGCGTAAAAACCAGAATTTTCTAAACTAAAAGGAGTTGAATATGGATATGATCACAACGCTTAAAGAATTAGAAATTGAATATAAATTATGGAATGATGGTCTCGGTTTTCATTCTTTGAAAGAATTGAAAGCTCATACATTGCCCGAAATTTGGGAAGAATTCGAAGAAAAGAAAGACCTCGATGATTTAATGGATGAAAATTCCGAAGATACGAATGAGGAAAATGGATTTTATCCATCAGAAATAGGAGAAGATTAGTTTTCTTTAGAATTTTCACAGTTGAAAGAACTGTGTGTAAGGTGGAAGAAAAATCAAGCGGGGCGTTGCGGGGTGCGGCTCAGGCATAGCCTTTACCGAGACTCGCCTAAAAACTTGCCTCGCAAGTTTTTTCGCTTTCAGCGACCGTCTCACTACCCCGCAGAGGGGGTAGCGGAAAAGACCGCAGCGAAGCGAGGACTTTGGAGCGAGGGGGAGACTTCCCCCTTTTGCCTGTTACCTGCTCACTCCTAACTCCTAACTTCTACCCGTTTCATCTCCCGTCGTATAAAAAAGAACGCCACGACCCCTGCCGTCAATCCCGTAAGTCCGTTCGACACGCACATTGCTATTCCCACGCCGCTGATTCCCAGGGCTTCTCTTAGTGAGGGAACTTTCATAAAAAGCAGGAGAACCGGAATTCGGTAGACGAAAAGGCGGGCTGTGTTCAGAATCATCGTGATTTTTGTCTTTCCGAAGCCGTACAAAAGACCCATGACGCTTACATTCAGGGCAATCAGGATTGTGTCCAGCCGCTCCCAGTAATAAATCAGGTCGATTTCGCGGGCGAAACTTGCGTTTCCTTTTGCGAAGGCATTTATGATTGCGACGCGGAAAATGAAGAGGATTATAAAAAAGACGACCACATAGCTCATGGTGAGAAGGGTGGTGCGGTAAAAGAAGCTGATGGCCCTCTTTACATTTTTGTTTCCGAGGTTGTTGGAAACCAGGCTTGACTCCGCTTCCTGAAAACCGCCGATTGGATTTGTTGATAGTCCGCAGATTCGGTCGCTCACGCCTAAGGCTCCTACGACAGTCGTTCCCATGGTGGCGCAGAGGGAATTTACGAAGGCTTTACCGAAAGCAAAGATGAATTTTTCGAGAAAGACCGGGACTCCAAGGGAAGCGAGTGGGGCTAAAAAAGTCTTTTTGAACTCAGTTTCCCGGAGGCTCAGCCTGAAGGGATTCTTTTTTGAAGTCATTTTTGCAAGAGCGATTATGGTCAAAGCAAAGTGGGCTGCAATCGAGGCAATCGGAAGGAAATAAATGCCGTTTTCCCTCTCAAAGACTCCGTTTTCAATCAGACGGATTGTCGTGATGTTGAGGGAAGTCTTGATGAAAAGCACCAGCAGGTTTCCCCACATGATGATTTTCGTGCTGCCCCTGGACTTTTGCACCGCAAAGAAAATCTGGTTGACGAACTGGAAAATCACGCTCACAACGACGAGGCTGGAATAGACCGTTCCCTTAAAAAGAAGCTCCTCGCTCATACCCAGAAGGCGAAGAATGGGATACATGAGGGGAATCGTAAGCGCAAGAATGGCTCCGCCTATAAAAAGGGCCGAAAAGAAAAGAGTGGAGATTTGCCGCCTGACTTTCTGCATGGCGCCCGAGCCAAAAGAGCGGGCAATCATAACTCCGCCAGAAATCGAAAGTGCCGATGCGACAGCCATGAGCATTTTTTCCAGCTGGTTTACGAAGCTCACGGTGGAAATGGTGTTGGCGCTCATGTTTGCGGCAATGAAAGTGTCAATCAGCTGGAAAATCTGACCCACGCTCGCATAAAAGACAAGGGGCAGGGAAATTGTGAGAATGGCCTTGAACTGGCTCCCCGAAAGCATCAGTTCCCTGCGTTTTTTTTCTTTTTCACTCAAAAGGGGGAAGTCTCCCCCCCGGCTGCAATTCGTCGCTTCGCTCCTCATTTCCGCCTACCCCCTCTACAGGGGCGCTGCCCCCGTACCCCCGAAGAATTAACCACAGATGACACAGATTATCACAGATTAGATAGAAAATTCTGTACAATTTTTAGCATTTTCGCTCGATTTTGTGCATTTTTTGATTTTACATCCCGAATGTCGAGTTTTGGAATTTATCTATCGTATCAAAAAACGGCTTCCAGTCGCAAAAACGGCTTATCGAAAGCTCAGCTCTCGCCTGCTACACGCAGTTTGTGCTTGTAACTATATACGGTTGTCGCTTACGCGACAGCACAAACTGAGTGTTTTCGTAAGCCGTT
>CAMOEE010000103.1 GCA_946611835.1 uncultured Treponema sp.
ACACAGATTGTTTTTCAATCTGTGCCATCCGTTAATCTGTGGTTAATAAATTTTAGTTTGCCAGATGGATTAGACCAACAACTCTATTAGACTAAACCTTGTGCCAACGCCTTCGCAGCACAGCTGCTCGGAGACTCGCTCAAAACCTGTCTCACAGGTTTTGCCCCCGCAAGCGGGGTCGCTCCCTACATAGCACTTGCTACTTTCAGCGTTGGGCAAGGACTTGCTTATTATACCAATCCCTGAGCCATCATAGCTCTAGCGACCTTTAAGAAGCCGTAGATGTTTGCGCCTGAAACGTAGTCTGGGGTTGCGCTTGGAGCGTACTTTTTGGCTGTTTCGTAAGCGTTGTCGTGGATGTTTGTCATAATCTGTTTGAGTTTAGCATCGACTTCTTCACGGCTCCATGAAAGACGCTCTGAGTTCTGAGACATCTCAAGACCAGAAACTGCTACACCACCAGCATTTGAAGCTTTTCCTGGAGCAAAGAGAACGCCCTTTGACTGCAAGAATGCGATTGCATCTGCACGAGTCGGCATGTTAGCGCCCTCTGCAACGAGTTTTACGCCGTTTTTAACGAGCTTTTCTGCATCTTCCATGTAGATTTCGTCCTGAGTTGCACATGGGAATGCACAGTCAGCTTTAACTCCCCATGGTTTTTCGCCCTTGAAGAATTTTGCTTTTGGATATTTTTTAACGTAAGCGTCAATCTTTTCGCGGCGAGCGCGGAATTCCATAACGTAAGCGAGCTTCTCAGCGTCGATTCCGTCTTCGTCGAGGATGTAACCTGTTGAGTCAGACAATGTGATGACCTTTCCGCCCAACTGAGTAACTTTCTGACAAGCGTACTGAGCAACGTTTCCGTCACCAGAGATGATTGCTGTCTTGCCCTTGAAGTCTGTTCCGGCAGCTTTGAGCATACACTCTGCGAAGTAGATAAGACCGTAACCTGTAGCTTCCGGACGAATCAATGAACCGCCGAAGTCCAGGCCTTTACCAGTCAAAACGCCAGTGAACTGGTTTGTGATTCTCTTGTACTGACCGAACATGTAAGCGACTTCTTTTCCGCCAACGCCTTTGTCGCCGGCTGGAACGTCTGTGTCAGCACCAATGTGGCGATAAAGTTCTGTCATAAATGACTGGCAGAATCTCATAACTTCTCCGTCTGATTTTCCGTGTGGGTCGAAGTCAGAACCACCTTTGCCGCCGCCCA
Source organism: uncultured Treponema sp. (assembly GCA_946611835.1). GTDB lineage: Bacteria > Spirochaetota > Spirochaetia > Treponematales > Treponemataceae > Treponema_D. The sequence continues at coordinate 1,214 of CAMOEE010000103.1, forward strand.
TTGGGAGAGTTGTCAAAGAGTTTTTAAGAACCTGCTCGAATCCCAGGAATTTAAGGACATCAAGACCTACCTCTGGAGAGAAGCGGAGGCCTCCTTTGTAAGGTCCGATTGCAGAGTTGAACTGAACGCGGAAACCACGGTTTACATGTGGCTTTCCCTGGTCGTCTGTCCAAGGTACACGGAACATAATGATGCGCTCTGGCTCAACGAAGCGCTCAAGAACAGCTGTGTTCTCAAGCTCAGGCATTGTGTCAACAACTGGTGAAAGAGTCTCCAAAACGAGACCTGCTGCCTGAAGGAAGTGCTCCTGATCAGCATAACGAGTTTTGAGCTCGTCCCAAACGCGCTTACAATAAGCGTTCTTAACGTTAAATTCTTTGATTGCCATTTTTTTCTCCTATTCGATTTCTGGCGATTTTATTTATTGCTTCACACGGAAACAAAAAAGGCGTCATAAACAAAAAGCCACAATGAATCCAAATGGACACACCTATAGCCCTTTATTTACGACGCCTTTGTCATATGGTTACTATATATAAAAACACAAAATATGTCTAGACTTTTTGAACAAAATTCAATTTTCTGATATACTAGAAAAAATCTAATAGGAGAAAACAATGAAAATCGCACTTATCAACGAAAATTCACAGGCAGCAAAAAACGAAGTGATTTACAAATCACTCAAAAAGGTAGCTGACGCCCACGGATTCGAAGTAGTGAACTACGGAATGTACTCCGCTGAGTCTCCTTCACTTACCTATGTTCAGAATGGAATCTTAGCCGCAACATTGCTCAACTCTAAGGCTGTTGACTATGTAATCACAGGTTGTGGAACAGGCGAAGGGGCAATGCTCGCCCTCAACAGCTTCCCTGGCGTAATCTGCGGCCATGTCGCAACCCCACTCGATGCTTACACATTCGCTCAGATTAACGACGGAAACGCAATCTCAATTCCTTTTGCACTTGGTTTTGGCTGGGGCGGCGACCTCAATCTCGAATACATCTTTGAAAAACTTTTCTGCGAGCCAAGCGGCCAGGGTTATCCACGAGAGCGTGCAGAGCCAGAGCAGAGAAACAAAAAAATCCTCGACGGCGTTCGAGAAAAAGCATTCAAGCCTTTCGTTGAAATTCTCGAATCTTTGGACAAGGATTTGGTAAAAGGAGCATTCGCTGGCGAAAAGTTCAGCGACCTCTTCTTCCGTGACTGCAAAGACGAAAAAATCGCCGCAGCTGTCAAAAAATTGATGGCATAGTGACGCGTTAGGGATTGGAGCGGCGGCGCCAGCCGTTCCGAAGCGAAAGCGTAGGAATGGAGTGCGTAAGCACGGAACCGCGGAAAGCCCGGCCTGCCGCAAGGCAGGCAACGCCCTAATTTGCTCCTTCCAGCATTTCTACAAACTCTTCTTCTTCGCCATCATTCTTTTCTTTTGCTTCTTCTTTTTCAACCGGTTTTTCTTCCGGCTGTGCTTTCAAAGGCTGCAAATATTCATCATCAAAAAGTTTTTTACAAGGCTCTTTTATCGTGTCATAAAAACCGCCGGTTACTTTTATCCGATCAGAATCAAGCTCCCGGACATAATAAACGATATTAAGGCTCTTTATCTGCGAAACTTTTTTGTTCTCGACAGTGTAGGCCTCATCAACATCGACTTTATCGTCTTCTTTATAAAAACGACGCCATGTTGCCAGCTGCATTTTCAAGAAATCGATTGCAGTTTCATAGGACATCCCCTCTGTATTCTGAAGGTTAATTCTCTGCAAGATTTCGTTTGAATCCGCACCCGGAGCCGCCTTACGAATATCAGAGCGGGACCAGGATTCTTCGGTTTTGTTAGTCGTGATGTGAAACATAGAAGCCCCCTACTTTTTACGATTTTTCAGTAAAATTATAGCACAGACCGCCGTAAAAACAACTGCCACAGAGATAAAAAGGGGAACCATAAGGGAATAAGCCCCAAGGGAATCAATCACAGTGTACAAGTTTACGAAAGCAAAGACAGCGAAAACTGCAAAGGCAAGAAGATTGAAAAATCTGTCAGGAGTCCTTCCGTGAAGAAAATAGCCCAGACAAAGCCCGATTATGTCGGCAATCAGAAGAGCCAGGGATGAAGCCAGCCAGATTCCGATTGCATTTGCGTTAAGGCCGTTCGTGGCTCCGAAAGTGATTGCCGTAAGCTGGGTTTTGTCGCCGAATTCCGCAATAAAGAAGATAGAAAAGACAGCCAGAGGGGCAAATTTGATTTTGCTTCCAGAAGACTCTTCCTCTTCACCATCTTTTAGGAGGGATGTGACCGAAAAGTAAAAGAAAGCCAGGCAGGCAATCAGCTTAACTAGCCAGAGATGGCTCTGCAAGAATTCGTTCAGAAGGCCGCCCGCAAGGACTGCAAGGGCATTGAGAAGCAAGATTGCGGCCGTAGTTCCAATCAGAATATCACGGACTTTATACTTTGATGCCATCGCAATCAGAAGGAGCTGGGTCTTGTCCCCCATCTCAGCGACGAAGACGGCAAGAAAAACCGTCAGAAGATATGTCAAAGAAATCATAATGACTGCCTGTATCTCTCGTAAAGGAGAACGCCTGTCGCAACCGACACATTCAGACTGTCGATTTTGCCGCAGGTCGGGATCGAAACGATGGAGTCACACTGCTCTTCAAGCAAACGGCTGATTCCATTACCCTCGCTGCCCATGATGATGCAGGTTTTTGCGGGGAAAGAAAAGTTCTGTACGCTCTCGCCACCGGCATCAGCTCCGTAAACCCAGAAGCCCGCTTCCTTGATTTTCTGCACGGCCCGGTTAAGGTTTTTTGCCACACAGAAAGGCACATAGGCGCTGGCTCCAGCAGAGCTGCGGGCAATGATTTCGTTCTCGTTGACATTGTTCACGCTGTTGCGGTTTGGCATAATAGCAAGGTTTACGCCGAACTGGTCGCAGGAACGCAGGATGGCACCCACATTATGAGGATCAGTGATTGAGTCAAGCACGAGAATCGTGGAATTTTCTTCTGAAAGAGCGGCCTGGGCAATCCAGGTGTCAAAATTCACCTCGTTTGAAGTCGAGGCATTCTGGCCTTCCGCAGAAAGGACAATGCCACGATGGTCACGGGCAACTTCCGGAAGAGCCTGCACCAAAGAATCAAGCATTTTGTTGTCGCACTGGCTGCATGGGATTCCGGCTGTCTTTGCGACATCAAGAATCTTCTTTACGCGAGGACCAATCTTAGAATAATAAAGAGAAAGCCCCTCGATTTTGCCGCTTTCGCAGGCAGAGCGAACTTTCTCTTCGATGGCATGAAAGCCTGTAATTGACTGTGACATTATCTGATTATCTACCGCAGCACTTCTTGTATTTTTTCCCGCTTCCGCAAGGACATGGATCATTGCGGCCGATTTTTGCGCCTTCACGAACGACTGTCATCGGTTTTACGCTGCCGACAGAATAAAGCCAGTCGCCGTTCACTTTCTTGAAGTAGCCAACCTCGTGATGAACATCCCTGAGGCCGCCCTTGTCAGTGTAAGTTGCCTCGAACTCGACGATTCCTTCTTCGTCGCTCTCGCCACCCTTTTCAGTGCGCAGGATTTTGAGACCGTGCCATGTTGAATTCTTTGCCCAGTCTTCAGTTGCCTTTCGGTCAATCTCAGCAATCTTCTCGCCCTCTTCGCAAGAATTGATAATGAAATCAATTTCCTGCTTTACATAAGAAGTGTAACGGGCACGCATCAAAGCCTCTGCCGTTGGAGCTTTTGCGCTTCCCTTGATGATTGGCTGGCAACATTCACCGTATTTTTTTCCAGAGCCACAAGGACACAAATCTTTTTCTGCCATTTTCTTTTCCTTAAAAATTGAAGTCTCACTATTATAGCGAATTGCTATTTTTTCATCAAATCCCGCACGGTCACGGAATCAAGATAGCCTTCAATAAGCTCGTCCAGCTTGGTCCACATTCCGATTGTGCGGCACTCAGCCTTTTTAGGGCAAAGCTCAGCCCCGGTTTCAAGACAGGCAACAGGGGCAAGAGTTCCCTCGGTAAGACGCAAAATCTCCCCCACCTTATAATCTTCAGGAGCACGGTTGAGCTTATATCCGCCACCCTTTCCGTGAACTCCGTCTACGAAACCGTTTTTTGAAAGCAAAGTCATAATCGACTCAATGTATTTTTGGGAAATTGCCTGGCGCTCGGCAACATCTTTTAGCGGAATTCTTTCTTCTTCGCCATGTTCAGCCAAATCAATCAAAACTCTGAGGGCATATCGCCCGCGTGTAGAAACAATCATAAAAAAAAACCTCGTGCTAACTAGAAAATCTTTCAACCTAGTATAGCACAAGGTATTAAAAATTACAAATTTTTGGGGGCTACCTGCCTTACGGCAGGTCGGGTGTTCCGCCCTTCGCTACGCTCATTGCTTCGTTCCATCATTTTGCCTTGCAAAATGTGTCACTACGCAACTTCGGGGCTACATACCCTAGCCCATTATCTTAATCTGCGAACAAAGCCGTTGAAAGGTAGCGGTCGCCAGTATCCGGCAAGAGAACCACGATATTCTTGCCCTTGTTTTCAGGCCGTTTTGCAACCTCAATAGCAGCCCACAAAGCTGCTCCCGAAGAAATACCGACCAGAACGCCCTCTTTTACGCCGACCAGACGGCCAGTCTTGAATGCGTCATCGTTTTCAACAGCGATAATCTCGTCATAGACTTTTGTATCAAGGACATCAGGAACAAAGCCTGCTCCGATTCCCTGAATCTTGTGAGCGCCCGCAACACCTGTCGAAAGGACAGCGGAAGACTTTGGCTCTACGGCCACGATTTTTACATCTTTATTTTTAGATTTAAGAAACTGACCGACACCAGTTACGGTTCCGCCCGTTCCGACACCGGCAACGAAAATGTCAACTTTTCCGTCCGTATCTTCCCAGATTTCAGGGCCTGTACCTTCAAAATGGGCCTTAGGGTTTGCCGGGTTCACGAACTGACCTGCGATAAAGCTGTTCGGGGTTGAGGCCTTGATTTCCTCAGCCTTTGCGATTGCCCCCTTCATGCCTTTTGCGCCCTCAGAAAGGACAAGCTCGGCTCCATAAGCCTTCATCAGCTGTCGTCGCTCAACGCTCATGGTGTCAGGCATTACGATGATTACCCTGTATCCACGGGCAGCTGCAACAGAAGCCAGTCCGATTCCAGTGTTTCCAGAAGTCGGCTCAATGATTGTCGAGCCTTCTTTAAGGATACCTTTTGCCTCGGCATCATCAAGCATTGCCTTTGCGACACGGTCTTTAACGCTTCCGGCCGGATTGAAATACTCAAGTTTTGCGATAACTTTTGCCTCAAGGTTAAATTCTTTCTCAATGTGCGAAAGTTCCAAAAGCGGTGTGTGACCGATAAGCTCATCCGATGATTTGTAAATTTTTGCCATATATTTCTCCTCTTAAATCCGCCTTAGCGGCATTTCTTTATTTTACAGCACTAAATCCATTTTCCAAATCTGCAATGATGTCGTCAACATGTTCAGTACCGATTGAAAGACGAATTGTGCTCTGAGTGATTCCCTGATCTTTAAGCTCCTCCTCGTTAAGCTGTGAGTGAGTTGTCGTAGCCGGGTGAATTACAAGTGACTTAACATCAGCCACATTGGCAAGCAGGCTGAAAATCTTAAGGTTGTCGATGAAAGCCCAGGCAGCCTCTTTTCCGCCCTTAATCTCAAATGTAAAGATTGAAGCCCCACCATTTGGGAAATATTTCTCGTAAAGGGCGTGGTCAGGATGGTCAGCCAAAGAAGGATGATTCACTTTCTGAACTTTCGGATGCTTGCTCAAGAATTCAACGACCTTCTTTGTGTTCTCTACATGGCGGTCAAAGCGGAGTGAAAGAGTCTCAACTCCCTGCAAAAGAAGGAAGGCATTAAAAGGACTGATTGTTGCTCCCTGATCACGAAGAAGGATCGCCCGGATGTAAGTTACGAAAGCGGCAGGTCCGACTGCATCTGCAAAAGAAATTCCATGATAGCTTGGGTTTGGAGAAGCGATTGGGGCATACTTGCCAGATTTTTTCCAGTCGAATTTTCCAGAATCAACGATGATTCCACCCAAAGTCGTTCCGTGACCGCCAAGGAATTTTGTGGCAGAATGAACGACGATGTCTGCCCCGTGCTCAATGGGACGAATCAGGTAAGGGGTTCCGAAAGTGTTGTCGATTACAAGGGGAAGCCCGTGTTTGTGGGCAATCTCAGCGATTTTATCGATATCAGGAATGTCAGAATTAGGATTTCCCAGAGTCTCAAGGTAAATGGCCTTTGTATTCTCTTTGATTGCTCCCTCAACTTCTGCCAGATTGTGAGCATCAACAAAACTAGTCTCGATTCCAAAATCCTTCAAAGTGTGGGCAAGGAGATTGTAAGTTCCGCCGTAAATTGTCTTCTGAGCCACGATATGATCTCCGGCCTGAGCCAAAGCCTCAATCGTGTAAGTGATGGCAGCCGCTCCAGAAGCCACAGCCAGAGCCGCAACGCCACCCTCAAGAGCCGCAACACGTTTTTCAAGAACATCCTGGGTTGAGTTAGTCAAGCGACCATAAATATTTCCCGCATCAGCAAGTCCAAAGCGGTCAGCCGCATGTTTTGAATTGTGGAAGACATAAGAAGTAGTCTGGTAAATTGGAACCGCACGAGAATCTGTCGTCGGGTCTGCCTGCTCCTGTCCTACATGAAGCTGCAATGTCTCAAAATGAAGTTTATTTGCCATAATTTTTCTCCTCGGAGTCTTTCAGAAAGTTTTTGGCAGGGGGAAGTCTCCCCCTCGCGCCCACTTCGTTGGCCGCTACCCTCTCTGCGGGGGACGGCTCAGGCGTAGCCTTCACCGAGACTCGCTCAAAACCTGTCTCACAGGTTTTGCCGGCTACGCCGTCGCTCCCTACCCGCAACGCCCCTTTTTTTTTAATATTCCCTACTGCTTTAGTAGGTATCTATACTATAAAACCTTTTACCTAGTATGTCAATAGGTTTTTATATATTTTTGAGGATTTTCAAAGGATTTATATTTAAAAAAAATAAAGCCGCCCTTGTACTAAAGAGCGGCTTGGCAAAAGTGTATAAAACTTATGCTTCTGCTGGAGCTTCTTCTGTTGCAGGTGCTGCAGCTGCTGCTGCGGCTTTGCTTGCTCTAGCTTCTTTTTTTGCAATGTTCTTCAACTGAGCGTTGCAGAATTTGCAGATTTTTACAGTGTTTCCATCAATTTCTTTTTCATAAAGAACTTTGATGTTTTCAGATCCACAGCGTGGACATTTTCCACGACCGTGATTAGCTTCAGTGCGAACTCCAGTTCCACGATGTGCCTTAGACATAGTTAACTCCTTTATTTAGCTTCTTCAGCAGGAGCTGCTTTCTCTGCAGTCTTAGCCTTTGATGCAGCTTTCTTTGCAGGAGCTTTTTTAGCAGCTGGTTTCTTTTCTTCAGCTTTTTCAGCCTTCTTAGCTTTAGCTGGTGCAGTCTCTTCGCTTGATGGCAACTTGTAGTCTACCAATTCAAGGATTACGACATCAGCAGCATCGCCCTGACGGAAACCGAGTTTAAGAATTCGTGTGTAACCACCGTTTCGATCCTTCATGCGAGGACCAATTTCTGTAAAGAGTTTGTTCAAGATTTTCTCGT
>CAMOEE010000104.1 GCA_946611835.1 uncultured Treponema sp.
CCTCCGGGTTATGAGCCCGACGAGCTGCCAACTGCTCTACCCAGCGTCGCAATGTGGGTGTATTTTACTCTGTGATTTCTTTTTTGTCAATAGCTGAAAGATAAAAAATTCTGCATTCTACGGCGGCGAACAAAATTGCGACTACGGCCAGCCAGTGATAAATCGAGGTGAAGCTGGCGAAGAAATTGTAGATTCCGTGGAGGAGAACGGCATACAAAAAAGGAATAATGTTCTTTTTTTGATGGCGGAAATTCCAGATGTAGAGACCTGTGAGACCTGCGCAGAAAACATGGATTGCCTGGGCGGAGAAAATTCTGTCAATCAGGAGTCCGACGACAATTTCCTTGCCCGGCTGCCCCTGAATTTCCTGAAATTTTCGAACGATGTAAATAACCGACTCAAAACCTCCGACAACGAGGCCGTACAAAATCACGCAGCAGAAGAAGGCACTCAGAACTTGCTTTTTTTGCGGAATCAGGCATAAAAAAAGCATCTTCATTGCTTCTTCGATGAGGCCGTTGAACAAAATTGCGGTAATCATCACCGAGGCGAAGGTGTATGCTGTGAAAATCGGCAGGCTGAGGACATAAAACTGAATCAGTGATGTGGGAATTACGGTACAGAGGGCGAGAATTCCTGATAAAAGACAATATCTGATTTTGAGATTTTTATTGAGGATGACGGCGAGCGCAAAGAAAAGTGCGGCCGGAATAAAAGAAATTCCTAAAAGTGCGTACAAATTCATACGAAGATTCTATCATTTTTTTGCGGGAAAAACTATAATCTTTTTTATGAGTTCGATTATTCTTTTGGGAATCAAGCATTGCGGAAAATCAACGCAGGGAAAACTTTTGGCAAAACATTTTTCCTGCCCCTTTTTTGATACTGATGATGAAGTCACGGCCCTTACAGGCAAAAGTCCGCGGGAAATTTATTCAGAACTCGGTAAAGAAGCCTTCATTGAAGCCGAAAAAAATGCCTGCCAGAATCTCGTCGAAAAGATTCTTGTCCAAGCTCCGTCAGCTGACTGTCAGTCTCAGGCAGAAGCCAATGTTTCCGTGATTGCAACCGGCGGCGGCATCTGCAACAATCCGGCTGCTCTTGAAATTCTTCACAAAATCGGGAAATTCGTTTTTTTGAACGCCGACGAAAAAACTGCCGCAAACAGAATTGTCTGGGAAATCAAATACGACTCAGATGGCTCCATGAAAAATCTCCCGGCCTACATTGCGAACAAAAACCCAAAGAATGTGCGTGATGTACGAGCAATTTTCCACAATTTCTACGAAGAGCGCCAGAAGATTTACAAAGACCTGTGCGACGTCGAAGTAAAACTGGAACATTCCTCAACGAAAGCCGAAAACATGCAGAAAATCGTAAACGCCTTAGGGGCTTGAGCGACTTCCGCCCCGCCTAGTTTTCCATTTTCGCCAGTTTATGCTCCAGTTCAATGATTCTTGAATGGATGTAGTGGTCTACGGCGAATTTTTCCAGCATTCCAAGCGGCTCGTTTTGCTCACCGACAACGCAGACAGCATCTGTGTCATAGTCAGTAAAAAGCTGATAGGCTTCGGGAAGAGAAGTTTCGGGCTTGCAGGTGATTTTGGGCTTTTCCATTAAATCCATGGCCAGCAGGGTCTCCCCCATCTCACCAATCTGCATGGCTTCCTTAAGATGCTCGATTGAAATCTGACCGACAAGTTTTCCATTATGCTCGCCTTCGCCGCCCCGCACCTCGTAATTTGTGTTTTCGTGATGAGTAAAGCTCCTGATGATGCTGCCAACCGTGTCCGTGTCATTTACAATTGTGTAAGATTCCGGCCGGCAGATTACATTGCCCTTGATTGCGATGTCGCTGACCTTTGCGTTTTTCATTAAGTCTTCTGCCGTGACATTGAGGCCGACTTCACCGGCCTTCGTGACACCGTATTTTACGCAGATTGGGCCTAAAATTTGCACGATAAAGGTCGTCGCCGTGATGATGAGCATGATTTGCGGGCCAACCGAATCCGAAAAGTCATTTCCGGCGGCAATACTGAGGCCGATTGCGACCCCCGCCTGGCTCAAAAGACAATATGGAAGATATTTTCGTACGCTTTCTGGAGCTCCGGTCAGCCTTGCACCAAGACGGCTTCCGATTGTCTTTCCGATTGTTCGTCCGCCAACATAAAGAATTGCGATGATTGCGATAAATGGCGTTACAATCCAGATGTTGAGTTTTGCTCCCACAGTTACGAAGAAAAGAACATAAATCGGCGGCGTGAATTTTTCTACCAGCCTGAACATGGCATTTGTTTTCTTGTGTGCGAAATTCGTCATAAAAAAGCCGATGAACATTGCCGAAAGAATGTTGTCCAGCCCCAGGGCGTTACAGATTCCAGTGCAGAGGAAGAGGGTTCCCAACGAAAATCCCAAAACCCTGCCGTCGTTGTTCATTATGTTTTTGAGAATCAAATTGAGGATAAAGCCGAATCCAAGTCCAAGGGCAATTGAGCCGAAAATGTCGTAAGCTATTGCTCCCAGCTGAGAGAGAAAAGAAACAGTGTGTCCTCCGAGAAGGGGGGCAGAGATTGTCGCTGCGATTGCATACAAAATGAGGGCGACCGCATCATCCATTGCGACGATTCCCAGAATTGTCGTTGTAAGGGGACCTTTGGTGCGGTATTCCTTTAGAACATCGGTCGTGGCCGCAGGGGCAGTAGCCGCACAGATTGCGCCCAGCAGAAGCCCGAATGAAACTGATTGAGCGACTGACTTTGTAAAAAGATAAGTGACAGTTCCCGTGAGAATTCCTACCACAAAAAATGGCGTAATTGACTCGCCGATAAGGATTCCTACAAACTGCTTTCCGTATTTTTTGATGACTTCAATTTTAAGTTCCGCACCGACGAGAAAGCCGATGAGCGAAAGAGATGCCGTCGAGATTGGGTTGAGGGCGGCTACCGTATCCTTTCCGAGGATTGCGAAACCCGACACACCGATGATAATTCCGATTACGATATAACCAACAACCTGGGGAATTTTAAGCTTCTGGAAGATTCGTCCGCCAAACGAACCGAAAAACATCATAATTCCGACCAAAAGCATAAGCTGACTGCCGTTCAACTCTAAAAAATGACATGCAGACGGCAAAAAACTAGACAAAGGACTTTCCATAGAAAGAGATTATAGTGACTTGAAAGTCTCTTAGCTAGTACATAAGCTCTCTTACCGTGTCACCGGGCAGTTTTCCTTCGTACAAATATGCGTACATTGCCGCCGCAGCGATTACTTTTCTTCCATATTCTCTTGTCTCGGCAAAAGGAAGGGACTCCAGAAACAAATCCATGCTGATTCCGACAGGCTTGTGGGCCGGCCGCCCTGTCGTTGACCAGTCGTTCCTGAAACTTCTTGCCCAGCTCCGGACATTGGTAAGACCTGCGTTATAGGCATAAAGGGCCAGCAATTCGTTGTTTTCTTCGGAGCGCTCAATCATTGACGAAAGATAATGCGTACCCATCCGCACATTTGTCTTGGGGTCGAATATGTCAAAATCATCTCCGATTTTAAGTTTCCGTGCCTCGTCGTTCGCCGTTCCTTCCATGAGCTGGGTGAGACCGAATGCACCGGCTTTGCTTGTGACAGTGGCATCAAAAAAACTTTCGCTTCTTATCATTGCAAAAACAAGATATTCCGGAAGATTGAATTCCTTGCAGGCGTTTTCAATAATTTCTTTGTAAAAACGAGGGAAACTCAGTTCAACGAGTTCTTTTGGTGTTTCTCCAGCCGCCGATTCAAAACATCTGCTTGCGATTCTGAGGCTCTGAATATTGTAAGTGACATCCCTGCTGTTTTTTGCGCACTTGCTTAAGAATTTGCTTACCGCTATTGAGTCTTCGATTGTAAGATTCTTTCGGTTTGCAAGCCATTCTGTATACATCCTCTGCGGAAATCCGAAAGCTGCATAGCCCGCCAGAAGTCTGCCTGCCCCTTTGTCCTCGACCTTTTCCCCGGGAATGCCTTTTTTGAAAATATATGACTTTACGAGTTCCGGGTCGCTTACATTCAACCTTTCGAGGGCACAGACTTTATAATAGATAGAAGATGGATTGTTGAGGACTTTTGTATAAGCCTCAAATGCCTGTCGGGTGCGTAAATCCTCATCACCTTTTGCCATACTTTCTTCAAGAAGTCTTCCCGAAATGTAAGCGTATTTTCCCGCCGTATAATCAGAGAAATTTGAATTCGTCTGCTTCCAGACTTTGTAAAAGTCCTGCCATCTGTGACTTGAAAGCAAAAGAATCGAAAGGGACTCAAAGAAATCATCGAAATAATCAGCGTCATGAATCAGGGAGCCGTATTGCGTGAGCGTTGATATAATATCGTCAGTGGAAGTTCGCAGCTGGAAATTCAAAAGATACCAGAGGCAGTTGTCAAATTGAAGCGGGTCATCAGTCGAATCAAGCGCTTTTCGGAATCTGGAGACTGTCTGAGTCGGGTAGCGGCCAGCCTTGTCATAGAGCCGGGCGGCATAAAAATAGGCGTAATAAGCCTTTTCCGGTGAAAGTTTTTCTGCGAGCCTGTCAAATTCTCTTGCCGAGGCAAAATAATCGTTTGTTCCGTACAGTGTTGCCTTTCCAATGTCAGAGAGAAGCTGTTTGTTGATTTCTTCGCCCCGGTTTTCAAAAATCCTGAAAATTTTATCGATTTCTTTGTAAGCCGGAATATAGCTCCTGTGGTAAACCAAAATCCTGTAATCGATTATTGATTTTTCCGGGTTCTCCGCTTCCTGTAGGGCATCCAAAAGTGTCTCAAATCCGCCTTCCGGGATTATTGAAGGCTCTGCTCCGTCTGAACTTTTCTCGTCCTGAATAGGGGCAAGCTGACTTTCAAGAAGGCTTCGTTTGTTCAGGTTTTTCTGAAATTTTTCGCTTTCCTGACCGATATTCCTGTTTTTTTCGTCAAGAAGCATGAGATAAGTTTCGTAGACTTCGATATGGTCTGCTGAAACCGGCCTTGATATGAACCATGTGAAAAATTCCGAGTCAAAACGGCTGTCCTTTTTTTGTGCGAGGGATTCAAGCCTGTATCTTATGATTTCATTTTTTGCCGAATCCAGGGGAAGGTTTTCCGTAAGGTTTATGATTGATACATATTCCCCGTGCTGCAAAAGTTCACGGCAGGCAATTGCCAGAGAAGACTCGTCATCGTAGTTTTTGGCAAGATATATAGAAGAATCAACCCGGTCTTTTACACTTCCAAGCATCGTGAGTGCTTCTGCGCTCCGTTTTGCAATCAGAGCTGTGCCTTTCTTGCGTGCGATTTTAAAAAGTCTGAGGGCTTCGTTTTCGTTTCCGTTATCCGAAGCCTGCAGCGCGAGAAAATAATTTGAATCATTGCCGAATTCTTTTTGAACTGAATTATTGACCCTTGCGCAAGCTGTGAAGACGAAAAGGCCAATAATCAGAGCTAGAAGTTTTTTCATTTGTCTGACGGAATCTTGATGTCGGTGCCGGCGATAATCAAATCTGGATTCTTGATTTTGTTGTATGTCGCAATTTTCGGGTATTTCCACGGGGTCTTGTAGTAAGACTCAGAAATATCCCAGAGCGTGTCGCCCCAGCGGATGTGGTAGTTTACATCTGCCGATTTTTTGACTTCAGGTTTCTTTTCTTCAACAGGAGCTGGTGGTGGAAGAGGAACAACTTTTTCTGGCTCAGGAGCGATGACGATTTTGTCTTCAACAGCCTGTGGAGCAGCTTCCTCTTTCTTTGGCTCTTCGACAATAACATCGATGTATTTTGTTTCTTCTTTTGGCTCTTCGATAACCTTTTCGACCTTTTCTGTCTTTGAGAAGAGTTTATCAAGGATAGACACCCCGTTCGTGTTTCGGGAAGCGATGAGATTGTATTTTGAAGGAACGATGAAAAGCACCAGAATCGTTGCAATTACACAGATAATGGCACAGATGATGCAGATGATTACAGGCGTACGAGTCTTTTTGCTGTCCTCGTCCTCATCGTAAAGCGAGGCATGCTCACCTGCGATTGTTTCCTTGTCGTAGAGGTCTGAGAAATCCATTGCGGAACCAACAGCGGCACTTGAGTCAGAACTTGTTCCGAAAAAGTCGTCGTCATCGTTTGTCGTGTTGAAAGCCGGGTCGTCAAGATCATCGAAATTGAGGCCTGTAGCGTTTGTTGTCGTGTCAGTGTCCTGGCTCTCGCTTGTGAGGCTGTCAAAATCCGGGAGATCGTAGTTCTCTGGCTCTGGATTGGAATCACTGTCGTCGAAATCTGGCAAAGAGAATTCTTCTGAAGAAATGTCATCGCCTGTGCTTACGATTGTCTCGTCGGAAGCCGGCTCTTCAACATTCTCGTCCCCTGTCGGAATTGATTCTGGTTTTGCAAAATCAACTGACTCAAGGGTGGTGTCCTCAACAGGAATGTCTCTGTCGAGTTCTGAGAAATCAGGAAGTTCTCCCTTGAAAGTTTCGTTTGATGCAGAAGAAGATGTCGGGCTGATTTCGCTCGTTACATGCGGCTCTGAGTGGTCAAAGCTGAAAGGCATGTCCTCAAGAACATCAGACTGAATTTCCGGGAGATCTGCTGAAGAATATGTTGTTTCTTCCTTGCTCGTGCTTGTAAGGTCGTCTGAAAGGGTGCTGGTTTCGTCTGCAGGTGCTTTTGATGCCGCTTTTTCTGCCCCGGAGATTGCAAAATCTGCTGGTTCTGCCCTTTCTGCGGCTGTGCGGGAAACGAGTGTTACTTCGGTCTCGCTTTTTTTGCCTGTTTCAGGGTCAACGACTGCGGCCGTAAGCTTGTTTTCCTCGTCAATTTCGACAGAAAGATGAAGCTCCGGCTCTCCGTTCGGGTGAGGGTTAAGTTTTGTGACTTCAAGAGTATCGACATATTCGGCATCTTCCATAGTTCCGTTTTCTGAGCGATAAAGGTCAATCTGAACTTTTGTCTGATTATCCTTTGCTGTCGTCAAATCCAGCATCCTCTGTTTTGGAGTGCCTTCTTCGAGAATTGGGTAGAATGTTCCGTCAGCAAGTTTGATTCCGATTGTTTTCATATTTTCCCCTCAGCGACATGATGTCGAGTTATTTTGCGTCTACCATTGTTCTTGGTGTTGTGCTTACAGTTGTGCTTGTTGTCTTTGGAGTTGAACCGTAAGTGTATTCTGAAATTCCTGCAAGCTCGTTCACAGTTGTTCCGAATTTCTCAGCGACATTGTAGGTCGTTGTCTTGATGATGTTGCCGGCCGCATCATATTTGTAGATGACCCGGACTACAAGCTTGTTCTCATTGTTGTAGGTCTGCTCTTCCGTAATCTGGTAAGAAGCGTCGAACCTGTATACGATTTTTTTCGTCTGAACTCCGGCTCCGTTTGAGTAAGAAATCTCTGAGAGTTTTCCAGCATCGTTGTATGAATAGAGAGCCTTCTGTTCGAGGGCACCTGTTGAAAGATACTGGGCAACTTCTGCGATTCTGTCCTGCTCATCATGTTTTGTGATGATTTTTGAGAGAAGTGAACCGTCGGCATTGTAGTATGACTCTTCGGTCTGCTTTCCGTTGATTTTCCAGATTGTTTTGTTTACGAGGGCATCGCTGGCATTGAACTCTGATTCTTCGGCTTTGTTGCCGTTTGCATCGTAAACAGCGACCATCTTCCACATGATTTTTCCGTCGATGTCAGTGCAGACTGTCTCAACGAGATTGTTTCCTTCATATTTATAGCTGATTCGGTCAACGAGGGAATCTTTGCTTGTAAGTTCAGAAGCTTCGACTTCACGGCCTGTTGAATCAAAAATATGCACGAATTTTGCTCGTGGTGAGCGGTAGTAGTCTCCGAATTTCTCTGTAATCTGATAAACTGTTTTTGTGTATTCTTTTGCACCAAGAGGTTTGAGAGATGCCTCAGTGTCAAAAGCGAAAGCCTGAACAGAAATAAAAGCGGCTGCCAGGATAAATAAAGATTTTTTCATATATGCCTCCGTAATAATTTTTCTTTGTAATATTTTGTTTAAATATCGGTTTTTTTAATTATAACTAAAGAACTTTTATTGCGCTATTTAAATCTTAAAAAATTATGAAAAAATTAACAGTATTTCTCTCTTGTAAGATTCTTGATTTAGGTTTATTCTATTAAATCAGCAAAAGTATTTTTCAAAATAAGAAGGTTCTAATCCACTCTCGAATCTTCTTTTTTCTACAATCTTTATAGGAGGACTTACATGTCCAGAAAGAAAATGTCAATGGACGGAAACCAGGCTGCAGCTCATGTAGCTTATGCTTACACAGAAGTTGCTGGTATCTATCCAATCACACCTTCTTCACCAATGGCTGACTGGGTAGACAACTGGTCTGCAGGTGGTCAGAAGAACATTTTCGGTAACAAAGTTAAGGTTATCGAAATGGAATCAGAAGCCGGTGCTGCTGGTACAGTTCACGGTTCTTTGGCATCAGGTGCGCTCACAACCACCTTTACTGCTTCACAGGGCTTGCTCTTGATGATTCCAAACATGTACAAGATTGCTGCTGAACAGCTTCCTTGTGTTTTCCATGTTGCAGCTCGTTGTGTTGCTACACAGTCATTGAACATTTTCGGTGACCATTCAGATGTTTACGCTTGCCGCCAGACTGGTGTTGCAATGCTCGCTGAATCTAACCCGCAGGAAGTCATGGACTTGGCTCCGGTTGCTCACCTTGCAGCTCTCGAAGGCAAAGTCGCTTTCATCAACTTCTTCGATGGTTTCCGCACTT
>CAMOEE010000105.1 GCA_946611835.1 uncultured Treponema sp.
CCAGCGTCCTTTCTCTTAATGATGTCTGGTATTCCGGAGATGACAGCGATCATCTTTCAATCGGGGACTCAATCGAGTCTCCCCAGAGCCTTAATCCAGATGTTCAGGTGGAGCGGGAAGAAATACGAAAAGTTATCATTCAGGCGATTAACGAACTGCCCGAAAAAGAAAAGATGGTCATCGTCCTTTACTACCATGAGGATTTGACCTTCAAGGAAATTGGTCAGGTTCTTGATGTCTCTGAGTCACGAATTTCCCAGCTTCATTCAACTGCGAACCTTCATCTTCGTGCAAAACTCACTAATTTCAGAAAAGGAATTTTCTAATTCTTATGATCACGCTTGATACGATTCGCAAGGACATGGCGGAGCTTCTCCAAAAAGACAAGGACATTCACTTTATCGAGGTCCGTGCCGACAGCCTTGATGAAGCTCTTGCCGATGCCGCAGTGCAGTTTGACACAAGAATCGCAAACCTTGAGTACGAGGTCGTTGAGCGTGGTTTTGACGGCTTTATGGGAATCGCAAAGAAACCCTGGTGCCTCAAAATATATCAGAACCCTGAGCTGGTAAAGAAAGTCGTTGTTGGAAAGAATGGCGAGGTTATTTCTTCCGAAGAAGAAGAAGAAGTCGATCGCATTACATCAAAGGACGGCTCTTTCTATATCCATCATTTTGGCAACGAAATCATGCTCAAAGTCGAGCTTCCGATTGGAGAGGGCAAGCCTGTTACGGCAGAGCCAGTTCTTGAGGACCTTAACCGCCCGGATACCAAGAAGTTTGACGAGAATCTTGTCCGCTCGCTGGTCGCTTCCGGAACTAATGGTGAATATCAATCTATCGGTGAATATAATCACGAGCCTTCAGCAGACGCTATTTTTGTCATTGACATCTCAAGTGACGAAATGAAGGCGACTGCGACCATAAATCCGCCCTCCCTTGGTGGTGCGGACATCACGGTCGAGCAGATAAAGAGTGCCCTTACTCAGCAGGGTGTTGTCGCCGGTATCTCAGACGAGAAAATTCAGGCCCTGGTAGATAAGCCTGCATATAACGAGCCTGTTGTCGTTGCCGAGGCCCTTCTTCCTGTAGACGGAAAGGACGCTTACATAACATACAATTTTGAGACAGACCGCTCTAAAATCCGGGCCAAACAGGCCGCAAACGGTCAGGTTGATTTTAAGGAACTTAACCTGATTCAGAATGTCGTTGAGGGACAGCCCCTGGCGCAAAAGGTGCTTGCCCAGCAGGGAAAGGCCGGAAAGACTCTCTATGGCCGTTATCTCGAGGCAAAAAACGGAAGGGATGTTCCTATCCCTCTCGGAAAAAATGTAACCGTAGACAAGGACGGACGAACGGTTCTCGCTTCATGTAACGGTCAGGTTCTCCTTATTAATGATAAAATCTGCGTTGAGCCAATCATGGAAGTCGATGGAGTCAATATCAAGACCGGAAACATCACCTTCCTTGGCACTGTCATCGTTAAGGGAGCGGTTGAAGACGGATTCAATGTCAAGGCTTCCGGCAATATAGAGGTTTCTGGTACTGTAGGAAAATGTACCCTTGAGTCCGACGGAGATATTATCGTTTCATCGGGAATTATCGGCCGTGACGAGGGTAAGATTGTCTGCGGAGGCTCTCTCTGGGCAAAATTTATACAGAACACGAGCGTTCAGGTCGAGGAAAATGTAATAGTAACCGACTCAATAATGAACAGCGAGGTTTCTGCTCAAAAGAAGATTATTCTCAACGGAAAGCGTGCGCAGATTACCGGCGGAAATGTGTTTGCCACTGAGTGTGTGATAGCAAAGAACATCGGCTCCGAGGGTGGCGGTACGGAGACTGTCATTTCCGTAGGCTTCGATCCGAGGGCCAAAAAGCGCCTTGAGGAGCTTCTTGAGATGCAGAACAACAATATCAAGACCCTCGACGACCTTGAGCTTAACATCGCAACCCTCGAGAATATGAAGAAGGTACGAAAATCACTTCCAAAAGAAAAGGAAGAGAGCCTTTTAAATCTCAACGAGCAGAAAAACGAGATTATCGCAGAGAACGCTGAGTACAACGATGAAATCGAAAAGATTCAGTCCCGCCTGCGTGAGCTGAAGAATATCGGTAAGGTCTATGTGTCAGGTACCGTCTATTCTGGCGTAAAGATTTTTGTTCGTGACGAAAAGGACGAAATCAGGGCTGATACCAAGAATCTTATTTTCTTCTACGAGAACGGATTTGTCCGTCGGGGAAAATACGAGCAGCCTGTTCTTGATGACATTAAGGGACCGGAGGGATACAGCTAATGGGTCTTTCTCCGCTTGACCTTCAGACAATGTATGCGAACATGAACAATGTCGCTCGTCTCGCTTCTCACCAGCAGCAGGGAGTGGTTCTTGCCCAGCAGCTTCAGGAGTCCAGGATTATCCAGCAGAACGCTGAAAAAGCCGCACAGGTTCATAAGGCCGCCGACAATGACGCAAAATCTACCGGGATCAATGACGAGGGAAGTCAGGGGGGCGGAGCCTGGTCTGGCGGCAGAAACAAAAAAAAGCAGGCTGATGACGGAAATCAGGAACAGAAAAAAGAATCCGAAATCCGTGAGTCCTATCTTGGCAGGCACATAAACATAGAAAGGTAAATCTGATGATAGTTGTTTTTATTGCGGCATTCTTTTGTGTCCTTAATATCAGCCTTTGGGTTGCTCTTTTTTTGAAATTCAAAAAGATTTTTTCCACGGACGACATCATCAGTTCGACCCGGGATGAGATGAACAGTATGATTGCTGACATCAACCGAAACGCCGGACGGAACATAGAGCTTATCGAGGATAAAATCAAGCAGCTTAAAGTTATTGTAGCTGAGGCTGACAGGCATGTGGAACTTGCCCGTCGTGAAATTGAGTTGCAGAAGGCAAATTTCTCATACCAGCAGAAAATAGACTCGGCTATGCAGGCAAAAAAAGGAAGGCCGTCTTCTCCTTCCGGGATTTCTGGCAGGGCTGCCCGGCAGTATCTTCGCACTCAGAACATTTCTGCGGGCTTGCAGTCTTCCAATGCTTATGAGCTGACCGACGAGGGCAGTCGTCATGCCCGTCCTGCCCCAGCGAATCAGGGTGATTTGTTTGAACAGGCTGAGGCGGAGGATTCAAGGCGGATTGTCTCTGATACTGGAACTACTTTCACCGTTGAGTCAGACGGCTCTTCTTATGCATCTGTTCCTGTGATTGGCGGAAATGTCACATATGCCGATGACCCGATTCATCCGCAGAAAAAATTCGGGCAGCTTGTCCGTGATCTGAATATGGCCGGACATTCTGTTGAGGAGATTGCCCGTGAGCTTGACAGCTCAATCACAGAGGTTCAGCTGGTCCTTGACATGGATATGGGCTTCTGATTTTTGCTCTCCTCGTACCATTTTTCAACGGTCTTCCATTCCCTTAAAAGCCGCTCAGTTTTTTCTTTTGCCACTTTTTGGAGTACAGAATTTGAGTTCCGCCTGTCCGGATGGTAGTACATAAGTTTTTCCCGGTAGATTTTCTTTGCGCTGTCAAAGTCGGCCTCCTCGCTGATTCCTATGAAATCAAAGGCTGATTTAACGGTGTCGGGTATTGCCTGAACTTTTGTTTTTGAAAAAGCAGGATTAGACTTCGAGCTCTGTCCTCCTGTCTTTTCTTCGGCTCTTTCTTCTTTTTGTGGAGATTCTTCTTCTCTGGAAAAAAAATCAGGGGAATCTGCCTTGTTTTCAGGAAGTTCTCCTGTCTCAAGAACTTCGCTCAGCAAATCCCCCAGCTTGTCGAACATTGACATGAAAATTAGATTACGGTTCCTGACGGAATTACAGAGCCTTTTCGGATAACGATGATTCCGTCTGAGCTGTAGAAGCTTACGCCGTTTTCGAGCTTGTTTTCTCCGTCTGGGTAAGCTTTGCCGTCAACATTGATTCGGACATTGTCGCCGATGGCTGCGTCCTTGTCTATGATTGCCTTTGCAATCTTGCAGTTCTTTCCGATGCCGATGTTCGGACGGCCTGCCTTTGCGTTTTCGGCCTTTGTCTCATCGTTCTCGTAGAAATCGGCACCCATGGTGATGACACCGTTAAGCTCACTTCCTTCGCTGAGGATTGTTCGGACTCCGACAACAGATTTCGTTACGGCCTTTGCGTTTGAAATCATGCAGCCTTCTGCAAGGATGCTGTTCTCGATGTGAGGAGCACCGTTGATTTTTGGCGGCGGCAGGTTTCGCATATGGGTGTAAATAGGTGCGTCTGCGTCGTAGAAGTTGAAGGGCGGAATATCGTTAGTGAGGTCCAGGGTTGAGTTGTAGAAGCTGCGGATTGTACCGATGTCTTCCCAATAGCCGTTGAAAATGTATGAGTTGACCTTTTTGCTCTTGATTGAGCGCGGAATGATTTCCTTTCCGAAGTCGGTGAAGTCGTTGTCCAGGGCTTCTTCCATTGTTTTTGCGTTGAAGATGTAGATACCCATTGAGGCAAGGTATTCTTTTTCGGCCGGTAAATCGCCACGGGCGTTTGCAGGAATCTTCCAGTTGCCGCTCTTGAGGACATCGACTGATGGTTTTTCGATGAATTCGGTGATTGCCTGCTTTGAGTCAATCTTCATGATGCCGAAACCTGTCGCATCCCGCTCGTTGACGGCTGTTGTGGCGATTGTGATGTCGGCTCCGCTCTTGATGTGGCTGTCCATGAAAGCCTTGAGGTCCATGCGGTAGAGCTGGTCGCCTGAAAGGATGATGTAGTGGGTCGGGTTCTGTGATTTGAAGTGGATGAAGTTCTTTCGTACTGCGTCTGCCGTTCCCTCAAACCAGCCTGAGTGCTCCAGAGTCTGCTCGGCGGCAAGAATCTCGACGAAACCCTTTGAGAAGCGGTCGAAATTATATGAATTTGTGATGTGATGGTGCAATGAGGCTGAGTTGAACTGGGTGAGAAGGTAAATCTTCCTGTAGCCTGAGTTGATGCAGTTTGAGATTGGAATGTCTACGATTCGGTATTTGCCGCCGAAAGGTACGGCTGGTTTTGATCTTTCTTTTGTAAGAGGGTAGAGTCGTGTTCCCTTGCCACCACCAAGGATGATTGCCAAAACACGAGGTTCTGTTGAATTTGCCATAATTTGCTCCTAATATAAATATAAGTTTAAATTTTTTTTCTTTATTTTACTATAATAAACCTAAAGAAAGCAGATTGCAAATTGTTTTTTCAGGAATTTTTCAATTAGTTGCAAGAATCTGATTTTAGGGATACAATAAATTAAGTGAATTCTGAATATACTATTGTGCTTTCGGACGGCGACCTGCTATCCCGTGTATGCGGCACAAATGACAGCAATTTGAAACTCATAGAAAAGCACATCGGCGTTCCTGTATTCACGCGTGGCAATGAAATTTCCATTGATGAGGATGACCCTCATATTCAGCAGGAATTCAAGTTCATCATTGACCGGATCGTAGACGAAATATCTGATTCCGGCGAATCATCCTCTGATTTAATCCATTCGATCCTGAACACCGGCTTTGTCCGTGGAGTTCTTGACACTGATTTTGATGCCGGCCGCTATGCAATCTCAATTCCCGGGGCAACACGAAAAATCTATCCTAAAACAAGAAATCAGTCCGAGCTTATAAAGGCCTTCCGGAAAAATGACATAGTTTTTGCAGAGGGGCCTGCTGGAAGCGGTAAGACTTTCCTTGCCGTGGCGGAGGCTTTGAGTCTCGTGCTTTCTAAAAAAGTAAATTCCATAGTGCTTACCCGTCCTGTCGTTGAGGCGGGGGAGAGCCTTGGTTTTTTGCCGGGCGACCTTGAGGACAAGATAAATCCTTATTTGAGGCCTCTCTATGACTCAATGAGCGCTTGTTTGCCTCGTGAAATAGTGCATAAGCTGACTGAAAATGGTATTATAGAAGTCGCGCCTCTCGCTTATATGAGGGGACGAACTCTTAATAACTGCGCCGTAATCCTTGACGAGGCGCAGAATACTACGGCAGAGCAGATGAAGATGTTCCTTACCCGCATGGGGGAGAACTCAAAGCTCTTCATAACCGGAGATACTACACAAATCGACCTTCCGAAGAGGATTACCTCGGGCCTTGTTCACGCTATGAGAATTCTGGGAGAAATCCCGGAAATCAGCATGGTGCGTCTTTCAGGCGACGATGTTGTCCGTTTTTCTCTGGTCAGAAAAATTGTTCAGGCTTACTCTGTCAATGAGCAGCTTAACGAACAAGAGGTAAGAAAATGAGCAAAAATGAACGATATGACGAGGGTGGAATCTCAAATTCCTTCGCATCGATTGGTCACTTCGTAAAAAAGAACTGGCATTTCATCCTTGTCTTTATCCTCACATTCATCATGTCAACGGCAGTCGTATGGTATGACGCCAACACTTCAGAGACAATCGCCTCATTCGCTCTTTCGGAATATGAGGTCGGTCAGAATGCTGACAAAACTATCATCGCAAAAAAGGCCATGCCCGAGGATGTCAAGTATCCTATCGCAATCGAAAAGGATGAGGTAATCATTAAAAAAGGCTTTGACATAACCGAGGAGCAGTATTTCAAGCTTCAGAAGATGGCCGATTCTCCTGTTTATGTCGATTACCGTGCTTTCTGCGATAAAGTCCTCTACCTGATTCTTGTGGCCGTTCTCTGGATTGTCCTCTTCAATCCTGTACTTCTGCGCAAAAAAGTCGAAATTAAGGAAGTCGTGCTTGAGTGTATTCTCTTCCTCATAGTATTCTTTGTCACTTCATTCGGAATGAAGAACGCAATTTTCCAGAATCCATTTACCCTGCCGGTGATGATTCCTTCTGTGTTCTCAGCTTTCCTTGTCGCAATTCTTTTTGGCCAGACATCGGCACTTTTCTTCTCTGCGCTTCTTGCAATGGGTGTTTTGGGTGCATCTTCATTCCAGATCGTCCCGACTTTATATACCCTGGCCGTCTGCATCTCTTCTTCTCGAATCGTAATGAAAATCGAGCGCCGGATCGACATGGTTTTTGCCTCAATAATGCAGGCTGTCCTCAGTCTTGTTTTCATCACATTCCTCAAGGTCATGTTCAACGGTGATTTCAATGACGCCGTATTCATTTTCCCGGGGCTGGCCTTCAACTCCTTCCTCTCTGGAATCCTTGTTCTTGGCTTCCTTACTCCCCTTGAGTCAATAATGAACACGGCTTCAGTCTTCCGTCTCATGGATTTGAGTGACCAGAATACACCAATTCTTCGAAAACTCCTTCTTACTGCAAGCGGAACCCACCAGCACTCAATGATGGTTGCCCAGCTTGCGGAGAACGCCTGTAAGGAAATCGGGGCAAACGCCCTTCTTGCCCGGGTCGGCGCATACTACCACGATATCGGAAAAATGGAGCATCCCGAATATTTTACCGAGAACAACATTGACACGGCGAACAAGCACACAGACCTGAACCCCTCTCTCTCTGTATCCGTAATCAAAAGCCATATCAAAATCGGAGTGGAGAAGGCCCATCAGCTCAGGCTTCCAAAACCGATTATCGATATCATCGCAGAGCATCACGGAAACAGCGTAATCACTTACTTTTATAACAAGGCAAAGGAAAAGGATGAGAATGTAAGTCAGGAAGATTATTCATATCCTGGAACACCTCCGGCCTCAAAAGAGAGTGCGGTCGTCATGCTTGCGGATGTCTGTGAGGCCGCCTGCAAGTCCCTTGAAAAACCGACTGCCCAGAGGCTTGAAAAGTTCATCCAGGAACTTATCAACAAAAAAATTGAGTCAAACCAGCTCGACAATTCGGTCCTTACTTTCGGCGAGCTTACCAAAATCCGTGACACATTCGTCCGAATTCTTGCGGCTTACTATCACGGCCGGATAAAATACCAGAACCAGCGGGATCCTGATTCTTCTACGGACGGTGAGGCCGACAAATCGCTTTCTTCTGATAACAAGTCTCTTTCTTCAGAGATAAAAGGAGAGAAATAAATGGCAAACAGAATCCTTCTTGCAGTTCAGGAAGATTTTACGCTTCCTGCCTGGTTCGATGAGTCAAAAATCGAAGCCTACATGCTTGATGTTCTAAAAAAACTGGATTATGACGGTGAGGAAATATCAATCCTTTTCTGCAATGACGACTACATCCACGAGCTGAACAAGAATTACCGGGACATCGACTCTGCTACCGACATTCTTTCCTTCGAGAACGGCGAGAAATATAGCGACGATGAGGGCGAATGGCTTAGTGCGGGTGATATAGCCCTTTCGCTTGAGACCCTGCCCAAAAATGCTGAATATTTCGGGGCCAGTGAGAACGAGGAGCTCAAACGGCTTTTGATTCACGGAATCCTTCACCTGAACGGTTATGACCACGGGGATGAGCACATAGAGCCGGGAGTCGCACCGACTGACGAAATGCTTGTCCTTCAGGAAAAAATTCTCCGTGACTTTGGGAAAGTTGTTCTGATAAAATAATAAACAATAAACCACAGATGTCACAGATGTCACGGATTAAGAATCTGTGTAATCTGTGTAATCTGTGGTTAAAATAAAGGAAAATATATGGGATTATTTAATTTCGGCAAAAAAAAAGACGAGGACTATCACTCCAGTAACGCCGCCAGGTCAGAAAAAACTTCTGAGCTGGATCGGGCACAAGAAGAAATTCTCATCGAAGAGAAAAAGGACATGATTAAAGGCATCGAGGATTTGAGCGAGACTACCGTTAAGGAAGTCATGATTCCTCGAATTG
>CAMOEE010000106.1 GCA_946611835.1 uncultured Treponema sp.
TGACGATTCCCTTACCCAGAGAGAATGTGAGCTTAAAGCCCGGATTGTTTTCCAGACCCTGTGCAGAAAGTGAAATGACCGGAATGTGTCCCCAGCCCGCATCATTCAGGGCACGGCGGATAAAGCCGATGTAGTTTGTCATTCGGCAGCCGCCACCAGTCTGAATGATTGCAAGGCTTACATGATTGATGTCATATTCTCCTGATTCGAGGGCAGATAAAAGCTGACCCGTAACGAGAATTGCCGGATAACAAGCGTCATTGTTTACATATTTGAGACCGACATCAACGGCCTTTTTATCAACTTCTGGCAGGAAGACGATTCTGTAGCCTTCGTGCTCAAAAACCCTTTGATGAAGCCGCATGTGAATAGGCGACATCTGCGGGGCGAGAATCGTGTGAGTATATTTCATCTCTTTTTCAAAAGGCATTCTGTGATATGCAGATGAACGGGTTTCCAGCTTGCGGCGGTTTCGCTGTCTTTCCTTGACTGCCGCAATCAGTGAGCGGATTCGGATTCGTACGGCACCCAAATTTGAACCTTCATCAATTTTAATCAAAGTGTACATTCGGCCTTTTGCCTTGAGAATTTCGTCAACCTGATCAGAAGAAATTGCATCAAGACCACAGCCAAAGCTGGTGAGCTGTACGATTTCCAGGTTAGGCATTCCGGCGACAAAACTTCCTGCACGGTAGAGGCGGCTGTGATAAGTCCACTGGTCTACGATTCGCAGCGGTCGCTCGACTTTTCCAAGATGAGCTACACTTTCTTCCGTAAAGACCGCAAGGCCAAGACCGTTTATCATTTCCGGGATACCGTGATTGATTTCTGGATCAAGGTGATATGGTCGGCCTGAGAGAACGATACCGTTTGCTCCCCGGAGAATCATTTCTTCAAGGGCTTCTTCTCCCGCCTGCTGAACTTCTTTGCGGAATTTTTCCTGTTCTTTCCATCCAGCATCAACAGCATGATTGATTTTTTCCTGAGTCAGGGAAGGGAAGTGCGGTGATAATTCTTCAAAGAGCCGTTCTGCAAGTCTTTCCTTGTTTTCGATTGGAAGGAAAGGATTCATAAAGAGAACGCTCTTGTCCTGGCGCAGGGCATCCACATTATTTTTGAGAACTTCTGAATAACTGGTGACAATCGGACAGTTGTAGTGATTGTCTGAGCCTGTGTCTTCAATCTGCTCATAAGGAGCACAAGGAAGGAAGATGAATTTGCATCCGACTTTGAGAAGATGCATGATATGTCCGTGAGAAATCTTTGCCGGATAACAGACTGACTCAGATGGAATTGTTTCAAGTCCTGACTCGTAAACAGCCCGTGATGAGCGTGGTGAAAGTCGGACACGGAAGCCCAAATCGGTGAAGAATGTAAACCACATCGG
The DNA here is from genome assembly GCA_946611835.1 of uncultured Treponema sp. Classification (GTDB taxonomy): domain Bacteria; phylum Spirochaetota; class Spirochaetia; order Treponematales; family Treponemataceae; genus Treponema_D. The sequence continues at coordinate 1,388 of CAMOEE010000106.1, forward strand.
ATAGTTCTCGTACATGTTGAGTACGCGGGGAATTCCGACTTCTCCTAAAGGTGCTTCTGAAAGAGCGAGAGGTTTGTATCCAAAGAGACGGTCATACTTCCATTTGAAGAGGTTAGGCAATCCCTTGTTCTCGTCTGTGGCACCGCTTGCTTTTGCGTTTCCTGCATCGATAACGGCTCCGGCTCTCTCAGCGCCACGCTCACAGCGGTTTCCTGTTACGAATGTGCTTGTACCGCGAGAACCACCGGCATGGAATGTATTGATTGTAAGCAGACAGTTATTCTGACAGCCACCACATCGGCGAAGCTCAAGGTCAACTTTGAAATTCTCAAGTTCGTCTGCCTTTGCGATGTTTGAATGAATGATTGGCGGAACGAAACCGATTTCTTCACCAGGTTTTGGAGCTGTTAAATCCCGCCACTGGTCGTATGCAATCAAAGCAGCACCGTAAGCACCCATGAGGCCGGCCACATCCGGTCGGTAAACCTGAACGCCTGCGATTTTTTCAAAGGCACGGAGAACTGCATTGTTGTTGAAAGTTCCGCCCTGAACGACGATTTTTGTACCGATTTCCTGGGCATTTCGCAGTTTGATTACCTTGAACAAGGCATTTTTGATTACTGAATAAGAAAGACCTGCTGAAATGTCGGCGATTGTAGCTCCTTCTTTTTGAGCCTGCTTAACACGACTGTTCATAAAGACCGTACATCGACTACCAAGATCAACAGGTTTTGGTGCCAGCAGGGCTTTCTGGCTGAATTCCTGCACGGAAAGACCCATTGAGCGGGCAAAGTTGTCGAGGAATGAACCGCATCCAGAAGAACAGGCTTCGTTGAGCTGAATTGAAACGATTGCGCCGTCTTTCATGCGTAGACATTTCATGTCCTGACCGCCAATGTCGAGAAGGAATTCTACGCCGGGAACAAAGAAATCTGCCGCACGATAGTGTGTGATTGTCTCAACTTCGCCAGCGTCGACTCCAAGCGCCGCCTGGAAAAGAGCCTCACCGTAACCAGTTGAGACTGAGCGGGCGATATAAGCGTGTTCAGGAAGAATTTTGTACAAATCTTTAAGGACACGAACGGCCAAATCAACTGGATTTCCGGCGTTTACATCGTAGAATCTCCAGAGAATGCGGCCCTTCTGGTCAATCAATACAGCCTTTGTCGTCGTTGAGCCTGCGTCCAGACCAAGGAAAACCGGGCCGGAAGCTTCTGCAAGCGGGGCTGTTTCTGTTTTGTCTTTTGCGTGTCTTTCTGTAAATTCGTCGAGTTCCTGTTGATTTTTGAAAAGAGGCTCAAGTCGCTGAACTTCGTTTAATTCAGCACCGACAAGATTTTTGAGGCTCTCACGGAAGCTGGCAATAGTTGGATAAACTTTGACTTCCCGTGTAAGGCCGTGTGATTTTTCGGCACTGAGGGCAGAACCTGCCGCAACAAAAAGCTGGCTGTTTTCCGGGACAATAATCGCATCGCCTTCAAGATGAAGGGTTTCGATAAAACGCTGGCGGAGCTGGTCAAGGAAGTGGAGCGGCCCACCCAGAAAAGCTACATTTCCACGGATTGGCTTACCACAGGCAAGGCCGCCGATGGTCTGAGAAACAACAGCCTGGAAAATTGAAGCTGCAATATCTTCACGGCGTGCTCCTTCGTTAATAAGCGGCTGAACATCAGTTTTTGCAAAAACACCGCAACGGGCTGCAATCGGGTAAATTGTTGTTGCTCCACGGGCAAGCTCATTGAGGCCGGAAGCGTCAGTTTCGAGGAGGGCTGCCATCTGATCGATGAAGGCTCCCGTTCCACCTGCACAAGTTCCGTTCATTCGCTGGTCAACACCGCCTGTAAAGTAGGTGATTTTAGCATCCTCACCACCAAGCTCGATTACGACATCTGTTCGTGGAATGAGTTTTTTGACTGCGGTTGTAGCTGCCACAACTTCCTGGATAAAAGGAATGTTAAGCCACTGTGAAACTGAAAGGCCTCCAGAGCCGGTAACTTTGATACTGACAGTTTGCTGTGCACCAAGAGGCAGTTCAGCTTCGAGTTTATCCAAAGCCCGGCTTACAACCGTGATGATTGTGTTTCGAATATCTGCGCGATGCCTTTCGTAAGCATCAAAAAGAATTTTATCATTTGAATCAAGGGCGACAACTTTTACCGTCGTAGAACCGACATCAATTCCCATTCGGATTGGTTTTGCTGCTGGTACAAACTGTGCTTCCATATAATACCTCATTAAATAGTAAAGTTATAGGATAGCACAAAATGGGATTTAATAAAAGACTTCTTATTTTTTCAAAACTCGGGCACTGTTGGCTACAGCCAGGATACAAACTCCGACATCTCCGAAGACGGCCAGCCACATGTTTCCAAGACCGATTGCATTCAGCAGCATGATTGCCACCTTGATTCCAATCGAGAAATATATGTTCTGCCAGACAGCAGTCATCGTTCGGCGGGAGATTTTGATTGCGTCCAAGAGTCGGCTGGGCTTATCGTCCATTATTACGACATCGGCGGCCTCGATTGCGGCATCACTTCCCAAGGCCCCCATTGCGATTCCAGCATCGGCCCGGGCAAGAACTGGGCTGTCGTTGATTCCGTCACCAACGAAAATTAATGGGGCATGATTCCTTATCAATAAACTATCGTTCATTAGTTCCTCTACCTTCTGAACTTTATCTTCAGGGAGAAGTTCTGCATAAACAGTATCGATACCGAGATTTTCTGCAACAAGGCTGGCACTAGCTTCTGTGTCGCCTGTGAGCATGACCGTTTTTTTGATTCCCAGTTTTTTAAGACTACCAATCGTTTGCTTAGAATCTTCTTTTTCTTGATCAGAAATCACGATATTTCCGCAATAAGTGCCGCCAACTGCCACATGAACTATTGTTCCGGCTACCTTTCGTTTGTCATTTTCAAAACCGGTGATTTTTTCATTTTCCATGAATTTGGCGTTACCGGCACAGACTCTCTTTCCTTCAACTACCGCTCGTATGCCAAATCCGCTGATTTCTTCCGGCTCCAGGATTTTGAGGGCATCACAGAGAACGCAATGATGGGCTTTTTTGAGTGATTTTGAAATCGGGTGGTTTGAATAGCTTTCGGCATGGGTGGCGATTGCAAGAAGTTCGTCTGCTGTCATTCCATTTGAAGGATTGACTTCGGCTACATCAAAGATTCCCTTGGTGAGAGTTCCAGTTTTATCAAATACAGCGATTTTGGCTTTAGAAAGCACTTCTACGAAATTTGAGCCTTTGATAAGAACGCCGGATTTTGAGGCTGAGCCAATTCCGCAGAAAAAGGCGAGCGGAACAGAAATCACAAGCGCGCATGGGCAGGAAACGACAAGGAATGTGAGGGCACGGTAGAGCCAGACAGACCAGCCGTATTTTGCGAAAAGTTCTGGTGCAAAGAAGTTCAGGGCGAGCGGCGGCAGGACGGCGACTGCAAGGGCTGCAATACAGACAATCGGCGTGTAAACTCGTGCGAAACGGGCTATGAATTTCTCTGATTTGGCCTTAACTTCACTGGCCTTTTCGGTGAGGTTGAGAATTCTTGAAACAGCACTTTCTCCGTAAGATTTTGTGACTTTAATTTTAAGAAGACTTGTCTGATTTACGAAGCCCGCAAGAACTTCACTTTTTGCTTCGGCAGAAACCTGGCGGGGAAGGCTTTCGCCTGTGAGGGCAGAAGTATCTGCAAAAGATTTTCCTTCGATAATGATTCCGTCAAGCGGAACTCTTTCCCCTGGCTTTACGGTGATAACTTCGCCAATCTGAACTTCTTCCGGGGAAACGACGATTTCTTTTCCATCACGAAGGACAGTCGCCCTGTCAGGTCTTATATCCATGAGGGCGGAAATTGAATCTCTTGAACGGTCAACTGCATAATCCTGAACGAATTCACCGAGATTGTAGAAAAGCATGACGGCTACGGCTTCGGCAAATTCACCGACAAAAATTGCACCAACAGAGGCTACTGTCATCAAAAATTGCTCGCCGAAAACATTTCCCTTGTGAATGGAGCGAATTGCACCTTTGACGACATCCCGGCCACAAATCAGGAAGGCGGCGAGGTAAAGGACTCCGTAAATGAGCCTTGGAAAATCGTTTGTGAAAGAAAAATTTTTTGCCAAAGAAGACATTAAAGGCGAATCTGCCGCAAACATCGGAAGATGCTCGACGAGAAGGGCAGCGACAAAAATCAAGAATGAAAGAAGGATTTTTTTGAGCGGTGTTTCTTCTTCCTCGTCGTGGCAGTGGCACTCACCATTCTCGTGCTGACAAGATTCATGTTCTTCGTGCTCATGGCCATGCTCGTGTTCGTGACCGCAATGTCCGCAGTCGCAGTGAATGTGTTCACCAAGATGATTGTGTTCATGTGTATGTTCCATAAATTACTCCTCAATGTGTTCCAGTCCCATGTTCAGGATTTTGCTTACATGCTCATCGCTGAGAGTATAAATAAGTGATTTTCCTTCCCGGCGAAAGCGTACGAGTCCGTTTGTTTTGAGAATTCTCAGCTGGTGACTGATTGCACTCTGGGTCATACCGAGAACATCAGCAAGTTCGCCCACAGAAAGCTCCTTTCCTAAAAGTGCGAAAAGAATCTTAATTCGGGTAGAGTCACCAAAAATTTTAAAAAGCTCGGCGAGGTCGAAAAGCAAATCCTCGTCAGGCATTGTGTCATTTTCTTGAACCATAGATTTTCCTTTGATTGACATATGAACAAATGTTCATGTGTTATTTTATAATAAGATTCTTTATAGAATATGTCAAGAAAAATAAAAATACTCTTACTGTGATATTTGTGTTAGAATATGCTCATGAAAAAGAAAATCGAATTACCTGCCATAACCCTTGAAAGAGTCCTGGCTATATTGGGTTACATTTTATTGCTTGCTTTTTATTTCATTTCTGAAAACTGCTCCCGAATGACATCTACTTCAAAAGAGATGTATACAGTTTTCAATCATCTTTTGCCGGTGGCATCTTTGGCGGGGGTTTTTTCTTCAATTTCAACGCTTGTTCTTATTTGTCTGGTTGTTTTTTATCGTAAAGTTGGCTTTTATACTTCAATAGTTATTCTTGCATATCGGATTTTTAATCTTACAAAAGGTATACTTCGTTTTCATCCGACAGGCTTGCCGGCTCTCTTTGTAACATTGATTGGACTTGTTTCTATTTTGTTGATTTATCAGCGAAACGAGAGGATTATCCGGGTTCAGGAGCGGCATCGAAAAGAGCTTGTTGATTTCACAAATTCAATCATTGATGCTTTTGCGGTTTGTATCGATGGTAAGGATTCTTACACAAATGGTCATTCTCTAAGGGTTGCTCAGTATACCAGGATGTTAGCAAAGAAACTTGGCGAAGATGAGGATACTATTCAGAAATTTTATAACATTGCTCTGCTTCATGATATTGGTAAAATCGGAATTCCAGATGATATTTTGAACAAACCCGGAAAGCTTACAGAAGAAGAGTATGAAATTGTAAAAACTCATCCCTATCGGGGCTATGAGATTCTAAAAAAGGTAAAAACCCAGAAAGATCTTGTTGAGGGTGCGCAGTTCCATCACGAACGATTTGATGGAAGGGGCTATCCTGCAAGACTTGCTGGAGAAAAAATCCCCCTGGTAGCACGAATCATTTCTGTAGCAGATGCCTTTGATGCAATGAGTTCAACTCGTCCTTACCGAAAAAAAATGCCGATGGATGCTATCGTAAAGGAAATTAAAGATTGTACCGGGAGCCAGTTTGATCCGAAAATTTCAAAAGCTTTCCTCGAACTGTACGAAGAAGGTGCTTTTGATAATTTGAAAACTGAATAAAAAGAGCGAAAGCAAATAAAAAGGGAGTATGGCTAACTAACGAAAGTTAACTATACCCCCTTTTTTGTTTTATCCTTGTGTTTATCGGATAAAGTTCGTCCAGATTTTCTTTTCTGCTTCTGGCTGTGCTATACCTGCCGCTTTTCCAGCCTCAATGCTTTTTAGAATCCATGCCATGTTGCGGCCGATTGTTTTCATAATCTGGATTCCTTCTTCGTCCTTCATTACATCATCACCATTTGAGCCGTGAACCATGTTCCAGTAGCGCGATGTGATGACCGGCTGCTGTGCATAAGTGATGTACTTGTTGAGGACATCGAGGCAAGCCGTTGTTCCTGCCCGGCGAGCGACCGTTACTGCGGCAGCCGGCTTAAAGCGGAGATATTTTTCACCGCTCATGTAAAGCCTGTCCAGGAAAGCGATAAGCTCACCACTTGGAGAGGCATAATAAACCGGGGAACCAAGAACGATTCCGTTTGCTGACTGCAATTTTTCGATTGCTTCGTTTACAAGAGCATCAATTTCGCCAGTGAGCGCTCTTCCGCCAACCCAGAAGATTTCGGTATCAATTCCGTTTTCTTTGAGTGAATCAGCCACAAGATTCAGGGCTGTGTATGTGCTGCCTTTTTCGTTTCGGCTTCCGTTAAAAAGAATTACTTTCATAGTTTTCTCCCATAAAAACTCCGCTTTGACGGCGGTTGCATGGGTAAAAGATAGCATATTATGGCAGATTTGACGAGAAGCCGATGAAACACTGGTCACACATTCAACCTTTCCTCGTTTTATGTTATAATACTCTAAAAAAAGGAATCAGTGTGATATAAAATGACAAAAGAAGAATTTATAAAAGCGTCAAAAAATTTTGCGAAATACAATTGTGGAATAAAACTTCCCATCGATGAAAAATCTTTGATAGAGAGGGAAGACTGCAATTATTTCTTTTTCTATGAATTTCCCTCTGAGTATGTAGATAATGATGATAACGATGTGGAATGCACCTACTGGTATTCATTTTCAAATTTCAAGAACCAGCGGCCTGAAGACGGAATAGAATTTGCCACAGGAATTGACGGCCGTTCAGGGGATCATTTTTTTATAAGCAGCAAAGACTGGCAGGAAGAAAAGTAACTTATGAACATCCCGGCCTCCGTGCCGCAGCGACTGCTGACGCATTCGCAGATTAAACTTGCTTTTTGGGAGAACGCGACATCCTTGTCGCGCTGTAAATTATGAATATATTATCAGTTTCAAATGTTTCCAAAATGGGGCGGGAAGCTCCTCTTTTTAAAGATGTCACTTTTGGCCTCAACGAAGGCGACAAAGCTGCCATTATCGGTCGCAATGGAACCGGAAAATCAACGCTTTTGAATGTAATTGCGGGAGTTTTGCCAGCTGATGACGGTCAGATTACGATAAACAAACTATCGGGAGTTAGTTA
>CAMOEE010000107.1 GCA_946611835.1 uncultured Treponema sp.
TAACATCCTTCAAGTGAGGCTCAAAATCAATTTCCTTTCGGGCGATTGCCTTTGCTACCCCACGGTTGGTGAAGCGGGCGAAGGTGTTCAGAAATTCCTGCTCGTCCTGTGTCGATTTGTTGAGAAGACCGATTTCGTCCCGGCGTTTTGTGTTCAGTGTTGAGATGATGGCCGTGTTGAAGTTACCTTTCTGGATTTCTTCTGCCGAGGCGGTGAGATAGCGAAGCGGCCTTGAAATCGCATAGCGGGCGAATGTAAGGATAAAAATAATCGATATGAAAAGGACGATGCCCATAAGGAAAAGATTGTTTTTTCGGGTGGTGCGGACGCCTTCAAGAACCGTGCTCAAAGGAACCGTCGTAAGGACGCAGATGTCGGCGAAATTGATTTTCTGATAGGCTCCGATATATTTTGCGCTCTTGCCCTTGTCGTTGACATAGTCGAAAACAATCTGGCGGCTTTCCTCGTTGTTCTGGTTGTTTTCCCGCATTGAGATTACCAGCGGATGATTCTTCATGCTCTGACCGCTCAAGATTCGGTCGTTCTCGGCATGGAAAAGCAGGTCGTCCGAATCGTTAATCATAAAAGTGGAGTTCATGCTGCCGCTTCCAAGAATGTCCATGACCGACTCAAGGCTGAATAATACTACACAGCACTGGTTGAGGCCGCTCTCGCGGTAGGGAAGGATGATTGACATCATTCCTGTCTTGAAAAATGGCGAGGCGTTGAGTGCGATAGGTTCTCCTCCGCAGGCCCTGAGTAAGTTCTTTTTGTTTTGTGAGATAAAGTCGTCCGTGGCGTTGAAGTCAATTTCGTTCGATGTGAAAAACCTTGTGTTCTTGAGACGGGTATGAACCACAAGATTTGAATTCTCATTGTAGTTTGTGAGGAGAAGGACCTCTGCGATGTCAGAGTTCCGCTCGAAGAAAAATGCTTCGGCCTGTTTTGCGAGGGCAGAGTTCTTGCCGCCTGACATTACATTGATTAAGTCGAGAAGCTGGAATACATTGGAGCGGATTGAGACAATCTCGCTCTGAACCGTGCTGGCTGAGCGGCTGTTGATTGTCAGGTTGTTTTCTTCTGCGGTTATGCGTACATCCTTGGAGATAAAAAAGCTGTTTAAGAAAGTGACCGTTCCAAGAGAGACAAGAACTATAAAGCCGATAATAAGCGCAAGTTTTACGCCAATCGGAAAGATATGTGAACTTTTTGACTTTTTAATAATGGGCACAATATTAATATTATACAATACAAAGATATAAATGCCTAGCAATTTTCTCAGAATATTTGAGATTTTCCTTAGAAAAATGACAGTCTTTCGTTTTTATGGTAACATTTGAAAAGCATGAAAAAGGAAAGTGCCGGTCATATTGAATTTAAAAATCTCTCAGTCGGGTACGAAAAATCCCCGCTTCATTCCCCTTTTTCTCTTTCGGTGAGCCGTGGAGAATTCCTTGCCCTGATTGGGCCAAACGGTGCGGGTAAGAGCACGCTCTTAAAAACCCTGATTAAGGAAATTCCAGCCATTGGGGGAGCAATTTTATTCGACGGTAAAAATCTTTCTGATTTTTCTCTAAAAGAGCTTTCCAAAGAGCTTTCCGCCCTGCTGACGGTCTCAGTAAAACCTGAGCTTATGACCTGCCGGGATGTGGTGGCGGCGGGGCGTTATCCTCACACAGGACATTTTGCATTTTTAAAAAAAGAAGACGAAGAAAAGATTGACGAGGCCGTTCGTTTGGTTCATGCCGAAGATTTTTCCCAAAAAGCTTTTGTCAAAGTGAGCGACGGCCAGAAACAGAGGATTTTGTTCGCCCGGGCTTTGTGTCAGGAACCCAAAGTCCTGATTCTGGATGAGCCTGCAAGCTACCTGGACATAAAGTGGCGGCTTGAGCTTGTGAAGATTCTTAAAAAACTGAGTGCTGAGGGGGTCACGATAATTGCCTCAATGCACGAAATCGACCTGGCACTGAAAAGCGCCGACAGGATTCTCTGCGTGGGGCAGGGAGAAGTAAAGGAGCTTTCCCGCTCTGAGACTGAATGCAGAAATCAGATTCGCGCGCTCTACGATTTGGACGAGGACTTTTTCGCCACAGAAAGCGCCTATGCCGAATTAGTGAAGAATTTTTGTAATAAAGGGGAGGGGGAAAGCCTTCCCCCTGCGCCGCACTTCGTAACGGCGACACCCCCATCGCCTAAGGGGTACGGTTCAGGCATAGCCTTCACCGAGACTCGCTCAAAACTTGCCTCGCAAGTTTTGCCGGCTGACGCCGTCGCTCCCTACCCCTTAAAATCCCCCTCGCACCCAAAACGCAATGCACTCCCAGTCATGGTCCAGGGAACCATGTCCAGCGCAGGAAAGAGCTTTCTTGTCGCAGCCTTGTGCCGGATTTTCAAACAGGACGGCTTTTCGGTAGCTCCCTTTAAGTCCCAGAACATGGCGCTCAACTCATTTGTCACCCGCGAGGGGCTTGAGATGGGCCGTGCTCAGGTCATGCAGGCCGAGGCGGCGGGAGTGGAGCCCAGCGTTCTTATGAATCCTATTCTCCTTAAACCTAACAGCGACACAGGAAGTCAGGTGATCGTGAACGGCGAGGTTTTGGGCGACATGGCCGCAAAGGAATATTTCGTTTTTAAAAAGTCCCTCGTGCCCCACATTATGAAAGCCTACAATCAGCTTGCCTCTGACCATGACATTATCGTTCTTGAAGGGGCGGGAAGTCCTGCCGAAATCAATCTTAAGGAAAACGACATAGTGAACATGGGCATGGCTCAAATGGCCCAAAGCCCCGTGATTCTTGTTGCCGACATTGACCGGGGCGGTGTCTTCGCTCAAATTTTGGGAACTATAGAGCTTCTTAGCAGCGAAGAACGCAGGCGGGTCAGGGGATTCGTCATCAATAAATTCCGCGGTGACAAGTCAATTCTTGACAGCGGAATCCGCATGATTGAAGAAAAAACCGGCATCCCTTGTCTTGGAACCCTGCCTTACATGAAGATAAATCTTGATGACGAGGATTCTCTGTCAGAAAATCTGCAAAAGCAGGCGAAATTCCATGACAAAAAAGACGAGATTCAGCTGGCGGTCGTTCGTTTGCCTCATATTTCCAATTTTACTGACTTCATTCCCCTGCAAAACCTGCCTTCCGTTAATTTGTATTATGCCTCATCTGCCGGGGAAGTTGGCTCTCCTGACTGCATAATTCTTCCGGGAACAAAAAATACCCTGGGAGACCTGGACTGGCTCAAAGAATCAGGCCTTGCGGAAGTCATCCAGAACGAAGCGAAAAAAGGCACCCCCATAGTCGGAATTTGCGGCGGATTTCAAATGCTGGGAAGGAAGTTGAAAGCTGAAAACGGAAAGTTGAAAGTTGAAAACGGAAAACTGAAAACTGAAAGTTACTTGCCGGGTGGGGAGAGTGGTTTTTACGATGAGAGTCCTTCTTCGGGTTTTGGGCTTTCTTTTGAGTCGGAAGATGCTTTGGGGTTGGGGCTTTTGCCTGTGGAGACGGAATTTTCTTCGCAGAAAGTTCGTACCAGAGTAAGGGGAAAGCTGAAAGTGGAAAGTGGAAAATGGAAAGCTGAAACTGGAAAACTGAAAGATGAAAACGGAAAAATGGAAACGGAAAGTGGAAAGTGGAAAGATGAAAACGGAAAAATGGAAGCTGAAAGTTTTTCTGGGGAAGGTGGTGCTTTTGGTGATGATGAGTCGATTTTTGGCCCTCTTTCTGGGCTTTCGGTTTCGGGGTATGAGATTCATCAGGGGCGGACGCATTTTCTTGACGGCTCGGAAGAGTCATTTCTGGCTCAGATTCGGGATTATCTTTCTGGCGAGACAAAGTATGACGGGGCTGTTTCAGGCAATGTGCTTGGAACTTACATTCATGGATTTTTTGACCAGAATGAATTGCGGGATAAATTTATTGAAATACTTGCAAAACGCAAGAGTATGAATCTTGACGACATTCCAGAATGGGAAGAAAGCCGGGCAAAAGGGCAGGGTAAGTCACAAATTTTCAACGGCGGGGAAAAAGCCTGTCCCGGATCTTCGGAAGCAATTTCACAAAATTCTTCTTCTCCAGAGTTCTCTTCGATTCAGGATTTTAAGGAAAGTCAGTATAATCTTCTGGCAGATACGCTTCGAAAGCATCTGGATATGCAGAAAATCTATGAAATAATGGGGCTTTGCAAGGGGGCAAAAAATGGAAATGATTGAAAAACTGGAGCATGTGCTTCCTTCTGACATTGAAAAGACCAGCTTCTCAATCATTGCCCGGGAACTTGAAGAAAAAAATATCTCTCTTCCCGATGACCTTGCCCCGGTCATCATGCGGGTGATTCACACTACGGCTGATTTTGACTATGCCCAAAGCCTCCGTTTTTCCCCCGGTGTGCTGGAAATCATAAAAAAAGCCCTTCGTGCCGGAGCGGACATCGTGACCGACACCAACATGGCCCTGGCCGGAATCAACAAAAAGACACTGGCAAAATTCGGCGGCCAGGCTCACTGTTTTATGGCGGATGAAGATGTCGCAAAAGAGGCAAAGGAACTTAACTTGACCCGTGCAGCTTTAAGCATGAGAAAGGCCAGTCAGATTCAAAAGCCCCTTATTTTTGCAATCGGCAACGCCCCAACGGCTCTGGTCGAGCTCTGTTCCCTCATGGAAAAAGACTTCAGGCCTGTGGCGGTAATCGGCGTGCCGGTTGGATTCGTGAATGTTGTGGCCGCAAAAGAAATGATTATGGCTTCTGGTTTTCCATACATCGTAAACGAAGGCCGGAAGGGCGGAAGCACGGTAGCCACGGCAATCTGCAATGCAATCCTCTACGGAATGAAAGACTGATTTTTTTGAGGATGCCCACAAAATGCCATCGCCCGCAAATCCCACAAAATCATTTTTTCTCCTGAAAAAGGCTGCTGAGCCAGAAATTGGCTATACCACAGGCACTTGTGCGGCGGCGGCCAGTCTTGCGGCGACCAGAATGCTCCTGACCCAAAAAATTGTTCCCTATGTAACGCTTACAACCCCAAAAGGAATAAAAGTTTTCATTGAGATTGAAGATGCAGAATTTTCAGAGACTCATGTGAAATGTTCGGTGCGAAAATATTCAGGAACTGACCCAGATGTGACTAACGGAGTCAAAATCTTCTCGACCGTGAGGAAAATTGAAAACGGGGACGGCGAGAGAGGCGGGAGCGAGAAGTCAAAAATAGTAACAGGTTTTCAACGGAAAGACTTCCCGGAAGAGACTTTTGTATGCGAAGGGCAGGGTGCAGGGCAGCAAGGCAAAACTTCAGGCTGTGAAGGGTTTCATATTACAATCAAAGGCGGGGAGGGCGTGGGCCGGGTCACTTTGCCCGGGCTTGACCAGAAACCCGGAGAGGCCGCGATAAATTCCGTACCAAGAAAAATGATTCTTGATGGAGTGAGGGGAGAAGTTGAAAAGTTTTACGGCCGGAATTGTGATGAGGCTCAGGCAGGCAGGAAGATTCCCGGGCTATGTTCCGCTGATTCCACTTTGAGCTTGTCTTTTCCTTGCCCGATAGAAGGGCTTGAAGTCACAATCAGTGTGCCTGAGGGGGAGAAAATCGCAAAGCAGACATTTAACCCCAAGCTCGGAATCGTCGGCGGAATCTCGATTCTCGGGACAAGCGGGATTGTCGAGCCCATGAGCGAGCAGGCTCTTCTGGATACAATAAAACTTGAAATCAATGTAAGGAAATCCCAGGGCTTTAGGATACTTCCTGTCGTTCCCGGAAATTACGGAGCGGATTTTCTTCAGTCTGAATTCGGTTTTTCGGTGGAAACGGCGGTTCACTGTTCAAATTTTGTCTACGATACCCTTCAGATGGCAAAAAATGCCGGCTTTAAAAAAATGCTTTTCTGCGGTCATCTGGGAAAGCTTGTAAAAGTCGCCGGTGGAATCAAAAACACACATTCAAAGTACGGCGATGGCCGCATGGAAATTCTCTCACAGCTTGCGGAAAGCCTTTTTAAGAAGGGCGATTTTACTGGCAAAATTGAATCTTGCGGGCGTTTTGGGGGCAAAATTTCCACGGACGAGTGTTTTTCTTCAATAAAAAATGAACTTCTGGCCTGTATTTCAACTGAACAGGCTGTAAAAGTCCTCGATTCTATTGATGAAAAGCATGAAGTGCGGCAAAAAATCATGGCGGAACTTGCAAGACGAATTCAGAAAAATATGCTAGAGTGGGCTGGTGGCGAGGTCGGGGTTGAAGTCGTGATTTTTACGAAAGAACACGGACTTTTGGGCGAGACGAGCGGGGTAAGAGACTTTATCAGGTCGGGGTTTTATAGGAGCGGTTTATGATTTACTTTATTGGAGCGGGGCCTGGGGCGGCGGATTTAATCACGGTGCGGGGGCAAAAATTGCTGGAAAAAGCCGATGTGGTCATCTGGGCAGGCTCTCTTGTGAACGAAGAATTGCTTGAAAATTGCTCAAGATGTGCAGAAATTTATAACAGTGCCCAAATGACCCTTGAAGAAGTGCTCGAAGTTATGAAAAAAGCCGAAAAATCAGGCAAGACTACCGTTCGTTTGCATACAGGAGATCCCTGTCTATACGGTGCCATTCGTGAGCAGATGGATGAGCTTGATAAATTGGGCATAAAATACAAGTCGGTTCCGGGGGTTTCTTCATTTTGTGGGGCGGCTGCAAGCTTAAATCTTGAATATACGCTCCCGAATGTTAGTCAATCTGTGATAATCACAAGGCTTTCAGGCAGAACCGGTGTTCCCGAAAAGGAAAGTTTGCGTTCGCTCGCAGAGCACAATTCAACCCTTGTTCTTTTTTTAAGCTCCGGGATGACGGAAAAGGTGCAGTCAGAATTACTTGAAGCGGGTCTTTCTCCCCAAACGCCTGTGGCCCTGGTTTACAAGGCGACCTGGGCTGACGAAAAAAAAGTCCTTTGCACTGTGGGAAGTCTTGCTGAGTCGGCAAAGGCAAATGGAATTTCAAAGACTGCCCTGATTATCGTGGGCGATGTGGTCTCTCATTCGGATTATGAGCGCTCAAAGCTCTATGACCCGACTTTCACGACGGAGTTCAGAAAGGCCAAAAATGAAAACTGATTTGCTCGCCAGAATGCGAAATGGAGACAGACTTTCTCTCAATGAACAGCTCAGACTGATTTTTACCCTCAGTCTTCCCCCTGTCCTTGCCCAGCTTTCTTCGATTCTTATGACTTTCATTGACGCTTCGATGGTGGGACATCTGGGTGAGCGGGAAGGGGCTGCAATCGGGCTGGTGGCTTCATCAACCTGGCTTATCTGGGGACTTTCTTTTTCCTGCACCATGGGATTCACGGTACAAATCTCCCACTTAATCGGGGCCGGCAAAAATGAAGAGGCGAGGAATCTCGTAAAAGTCTCATCCCTGGTGAATTCTGCCCTTGCTCTTTTCCTCACGCTTTCTATTTGCGGACTTTCCCCCTTCGTTCCTCTCTGGCTTGGAAGCACCGAGGCGATTTACGAGGATTCAAGGCTCTACTTTCTGATTTTTGCGCTGAGTATTCCCATTATTCAGTTCAACTGCCTTGCTGGCGGGGCTTTGCAGGCTTCCGGCGAGATGAAAATGCCCAGTGCAATGCAGATTCTGATGGCGGTTCTCAATGTCGTCCTGAATTATGTTTTTATTTATCTTCTTGATATGGGAGTGAAAGGGGCTGCAATCGCAACCTTGATTTCAAGGCTTGTCACCACACTTCCCCTGATTCTTTTTCTTTTTTATAAATGCCAGATTCTTCGCTTCCGTCCGGGAGAGAAAATCTACTTCAAAAAAGCCTATTTTTCCACAGCTGTAAAGATTGGCATTCCCACGGCCTTCGAGCAGTGCATAATGACAGGCGGGCAGGTAGCCTTTACAAAAATCGTGAGTCCCCTTGGTCAGACGGCACTTTCGGCCAACTCTTTTGCCATTACTGCAGAAAGTTTGTGCTACATGCCGGCCTACGGACTTGCGGCGGCGGCCACCACAATCACAGGCCAGTGTTACGGCAGCGGCCAGAAGGAGCTTACCCGCCGCTTCGGCTGGATTACGACGGTCACAGGAATGGTCTTTATGGCTTTGAGCGGAAGTCTGATGTTCATTTTTGCCCGGCAGATGATTGGTCTTATCTCCCCTGAAGAGGCCGTAATTGAGCTTGGGGCAAAAATCCTTATGATTGAGGCCTTCTGCGAGCCTCTTTACGGAGCCAGCCTGGTTGCAAGTGGAGCCATGCGTGGAACAGGCGATACATTTGTTCCCAGCTGCTTCAAATTTTTCTCCATGTGGATGGTAAGAATCCCCCTGGCACTTTTTTTGCGGGGGCTGTACGGGCTTGCCGGCGTGTGGGCGGCCATGAGCATTGAGCTTTGTGTCCGGGGAATTTTGTTTTTGATTCGCCTTTGGGGGCGGGGCTGGGTTAGGTAAGGAAACGGAAAATGGAAAACTGAAAGTGGAAAATGAAAAACTGAAGATTTCAACTTTAGTTCTAGTTTTCTTTCTCTGAAAGTCGATTACAAAAATCTTCCAAAAATGTAGAATAAACTGATTTTTGGCAACG
>CAMOEE010000108.1 GCA_946611835.1 uncultured Treponema sp.
TGGCCCAGCTTGAAAATTTCGAGTTCAGCCAGGTAAAAACGGCAATGAAACGATAAAAAGTTAGGAGTGAGAAGTTAGGAATTAGAAGTTAAAAAAAACTCCTTACTCCTAACTCCTAATTTCTAACTACTAACTGAAAAACCGGAGGTTTTTTGATATGGGAATGTTTACTTCGATAAATATCGCTGCTACTGGAATGAGCGTCGAGCGTCTTCGCACTGATGTCATTTCAAACAACATCGCCAACGCAAGTACCACACGCACTCCTGAGGGCGGTGCTTTTAAAAAATCTTCTGTCGTAATCGAGCCGATTGCTTCAAGCCATCCGACCTGGCGAAGTCCTTTTGTCTCGGCCGATCAGGATAACGGGCCTGGAATGGGCGTTCGTGTAAAGGAAATCGTAAAGAGCACTGAGCAGGGCCGTCTTGTTTATGACCCTACCAATCCTGATGCCATTCAGTCTGGCCCTAACAAGGGTTATGTCGAGTATCCGAATGTTAACATCGTTAACGAAATGGTTGACTTGATTTCGGCCAGCCGTGCTTACGAGGCAAATTCAACTGTCGTTCAGGGCGCAAAAGACATGTTCTCTAGCGCATTGGAGATTGGACGAGGCTAAAGTCTTGTCATAATGACATTTTTGGTATAAAATTTTATTGGGTGGATAATTTATGAATGTTACAATGTCTGGAATGTCACAGCTTCAGATGACTCGCACTAATCCGGCTCATGTCGGAAGCGCAAAGCTCACTTCTTTAATTCCCGGCCAGGGAAATTTAAATCCTGTACAGAATGATAAATCTCTTGGGTCTTTCGAGAGCTATCTCGTAAATGCAGTCTCAGAGATGAACAGCCAGCAGCTTAATGTTGGCAAGGTCTCAGAGCAGCTTATTACCGACCCGGATTCTGTCGATATTCATGATGTAACCACAGCGATGGCAAAGGCTCAGATGTCTTTAAGCCTTGCGCAGACTGTCATTGACCGTCTCGTAACCGGCTGGAATGAGCTTTCTACCAACAGATAATTGAATTTATAATCTGCTTTTCAACTGTAGGAAAGTGTGATATAATATATCGTTAGGTTCGTTCACGGGAGGGGTAGATGAACGACTGGCTTAAAAATAGTATTGCCAAGTTAAAATCAGCTTGGGCTTCATGGAAGCCTGTTCAAAAAGCAATCGCCGCGGGCATTTTGGTCGCGGTTATTGTCGTTTTAGTCATTGTCTTTAAAGGCTCGTCAAAGCCCACTACGGTCCAGCTTTTCAGAAGCCCAATCACCGATCAGAACAAGCGGGATGAAATCGTGACCCGCCTTGAGCAGGAGAATATCGAGTATTCTGTCAATGAAACTACCGGTATTTTCACTGTTCCCGATGAGCGAACAGCCCGCCGCTTACGAACTCTTCTTACTACTGAAGGTATTCTTTCTCCTTCATACAATATCTGGGATGAAGAGCTCAATGTGTCAAACTGGACTACCACTGACTTTGAGCGTGGCGAACGCCAGCTTCAGCGAATCAACAATCAGATTAAGCAGCATCTTGAGTCTCTTGACTATATAGCCAATGCGAATGTCACAATCAACCAGAAGGTTGACGCTCTTTTTTCTGGTGACAGCAGACCGGCTCAGGCAAGTATTATCCTTACCCTCCGGGGTGACACTCCTGAGAGACGAAAAATCAAGGGCTTGCAGGATTTGATTATCAGCGCAGTACCGGGCTTGCGTGAAGAAAATATCAAAATTTCCGACAATTTTGGAAATCTTCTCAATGATTTCGAGGGCATGGCAGAATTTGATGCCGTTGAGGTCGTTAAAAAACAGCAGGAATACAGAATGCAGCTGGAGGCAAAGCTTGCCGCAAAGGCACAGAACATGCTCCAGTCAAACTTTACGACTGACCGTGTGCGTAGCGTAGCCGTTTCGGTTGAAATGGATATGTCCAAGGTTACCAGTGACAAGACTGAATATACTCCGATTGTAAAGACTCCTGACAACCCGGATACTCCTTACTCAGAACTTGAGACTGTGGATTCATTCACTCTTTCAGAACAGAAAGTTACGAAAAAATGGACAGGAACCGGCTACAATCCAGAGGGACCGGCCGGAGTCGAGGGCCAGAATCCTCCTGTTTACTCTGATATGTCTAATGTCATCGGACAGTCAACTGAAGAGGGCGTGACCCGCAACAATGTCGTTAACACTGAGCAGAAGCACATTGAGAAGGCTCCTTCAATCGACCGAATCACAGCCTCTGCAAACATCGACGGTTACTGGGAGAAGGAACTTGACGGTTCGAACAGCCCGGTCTTTGTCAACGAAAAAAACTATCAGGCTCTTAAAGCAAAATACGAAGAAAAATACCCAAATGTCGATGATAACGACAATATCCGTTTCAGGGTCGGTCATATCGTCCGTGTCTACAAGCCGGTCAGTGACTCAGTGCGAGAACAGGCCGCAAGCATAGTACGGGACGCAATCGGCTATAACAGAAGCCGCGGTGACTCGGTAACAATTACTTCATGGCCGATTCCTCGTGAAGATGACTGGAATATCGAGGACGAGGCGATTATCAAGGCCCAGCAGACCCGAAAAACAATCATGCTGGTCTTGATTGGTGTGGTCGTAATCCTTATCGCATTCATCGTATTCAGAATGATCAGCCGTGAGCTTGAGCGCCGCCGCCGTCTCCGGGAAGAAGAAATCCTTCGCCGCCAGCAGGCAGAGCGGGAAAAGGCCCTCTGGGAAGCAAAACAGGACGGAATGGAAGTCACTATGTCTGTCGAGGAGCGCAAGCGGGCCGAGCTTCAGGAAAATGCAATCGCTATGGCAAAAGAGCATCCTGAGGATGTCGCTATGCTCATCAGAACCTGGATGATGGAGGAATAGAAAATGCCTGATTCAAAAGCTGCAGCCAAGCCTGGCAAAAAGGGCGGAGCAAAGGATTATAAGAACCTCACAGGCCGACAGAAGGCCGCCATCTTCCTGGTCTCACTTGGTTCTGATGTTTCTTCCGAAATCATGAAGCATCTTCGTGAGGACGAGGTCGAGACCTTAACTTTCGAGATTGCCCGACTTGAAACCGTCGATTCTGACTTCAAGGACCAGGTTCTTGAAGAATTCCAGGAGTTGATGAGCGCTCAGAACTTCATCACAACTGGTGGTATCGACTATGCCCGTGAATTGCTGGAAAAATCTTTGGGAAGCCAGAAGGCAATCGACATCATCAACCGCCTTACATCAAGCCTGCAGGTTCGTCCGTTCGACTTTATCCGCCGTACGGACCCGGCTCATCTTCTCAACTTCATCCAGCAGGAATATCCTCAGACAATCGCATTGATTCTGGCTTATCTGGAACCTGGAAAGGCAGCCGTCATCTTGCAGAATTTGCCGCCTGAGATTCAGCCTGAGGTCTCAAAACGACTTGCTACAATGGACCGAACTTCACCAGATGTTTTGCGTGAGGTCGAGCGAGTCCTTGAAAAGAAGCTTTCTACACTTTCCAGCGAAGACTACACTGCAGCTGGTGGTGTTGAGTCTATCGTTGAAATTCTTAACCTTGTTGACCGTTCTTCTGAAAAGGCAATCATCGAATCCCTCGAAGAAGAAGATCCGGATCTGGCCGAGGAAATCAAGAAGCGAATGTTCGTATTCGAGGATATCGTTATGCTGGACGACCGTGCCATTCAGAAGGTCCTCCGCGAAGTCGATACCCAGGAGCTTTCAAAGGCTCTCAAATCTGTGGATACCGAAGTCCAGGACAAGATTTTCCGAAATATGTCAAAACGAGCCGCATCGATGCTCAAAGAAGATATGGAATTCATGGGACCTGTCCGCTTGAAGGATGTCGAGGAAGCTCAGCAGAAAATCGTTTCTACTATCCGTCGACTGGAAGATGCGGGTGAAATCGTCATCGCTCGAAGCGGTGAGGACGAACTGGTCGTTTAATCTCGTGAATCATAAAGGGGTTTATTCATGGCAAGAAATTTATTTCAGCAGACATTATTTCAACCAGGCGAGCTAAAACCAAAAGAGGGCGAATTCAAGCTCCAGCTTGTTCATGAATTTGCAAAACCTATCGAAGAGGTGGAAGAGGAAGTCGTACCAGAGTACACCGGCCCTACCGCCGATGATTTGCGTCGTGAGGCAGAGGCTTTCAAGCTTCAGTGGGAAGACGAAAAACAGAAAATGTTCGCTGAGGCTCAGGCTAAGGCTGACGAAATCGTAAAAAAAGCCGAGGATGCCGCATTCGCTGAGGTCAAAAGACAGACAAATCAGGCTCAGATCGTAAAGAACGAGGCAGAGCAGAACGCTCAGGAAATAATCAGAAAGGCACAGGAAGAGGCCGCAAAAATCATTGAGGATGCAAAGATTGAGCAGGAAGGCCTCAAAAAAAGCGGCTACTCAGAGGGGCTTAACAAAGGCCGTGAAGAAGGATTTTCTACCGGCCAGGGTGAAGTCGAGCGCCTTATCGAGCGTACCCACAAAATCCTTGAAGGTGTAATGGCCCGCCGTGAGGAAATTTTGAGCGAGACAGAACAGCAGATTGTCGAGCTTGTAATCCTCATGACCCGAAAAGTCGTAAAAATCATCTCTGAGAATCAGAAATCCGTTGTTATGGCCAATATCCTGCAGGCTCTCAAAAAGATGAAGGGCCGGGGCGATGTAACAATCCGTGTGAATATGGCGGATGTCAAGCTTACCAGCGAACACACCCAGGACTTCATCAAGCAGGTTGAGAATGTCAAGGGAATCACTGTTCTTGAGGATTCAACGGTTGATAAGGGCGGTTGTGTAGTTGAGACTGACTTCGGAGCAATCGATGCCCGAATCCAGAGCCAGCTGAGCGAACTTGAGAGTGCAATTCTCGAAATCTCTCCTGTAAAAACGATAAACAAAAACGAGCCGATGCCAGTGAGCGAAGGGTAAAGAAATTAGAAGTTAGGAATTAGGAATTAGGAGTTAAAAAATACAAAACTCCTCACTTCCCACTCCTAACTTTTTTTGGGTGGGGTAGATGGAGTCTTTTTTTAATAAATATTTAAATACAATCAAACATACTGAGACGATTCTATATACCGGCCATGTTACGGCCGTAAAAGGGCTTGTTATCGAGAGTAACGGCCCTCGTTCTGTTATCGGAGAAATCTGTACGATTAAAATCCCTTCGAGGAAGAAAGAGGTTCTTGCCGAGGTCATGGGCTTTGAGGGAAACACCGTCAAACTCATGCCTTATGCGGACACTACCGGAATCGAAATAGGCTGTGAAATCGTTGCCAGCGGTCATATTCTGCAGGTCCCGGTCGGGAAGAGTCTTCTTGGCCGTGTCCTTGATGCCACAGGAACTCCTATCGACGGAAAAGGCTCCCTTGATGTCACTGAATATTATCCGGTACTTGCTTCGCCTCCGGACCCGATTAACCGTCTTCCGATTGACAAAAGAATCACAACAGGCGTTCGGGCCATCGATTCTCTTCTGACTTGCGGAAAAGGCCAACGACTTGGTATTTTTGCCGGTTCTGGTGTCGGAAAATCAACCCTTCTTTCAATGATTGCCAGAAACACAAACGCTGACATCAATGTAATCGGCCTGATTGGTGAACGAAACCGTGAGGTAAACGACTTTATCGAGCGGGATTTGGGAGAAGAGGGCATGAAGAGGAGCGTAATCGTCGTTGCGACAAGCGATACTCCTTCAATCTGCCGTCTCCGTGCGGCCTATGTCACGACCGCAATCGCAGAATATTTCCGTGACCAGGGAAAAGATGTCATGCTTATGATGGATAACATGACCCGATTTGCCCACGCCCAGCGAGAAATCGGTCTTTCCACAGGCGAGGCTCCGGCCCAGCGAGGCTATCCTCCAAGCGTATTTGATTTGATTCCGAAACTTCTTGAGAGAACTGGCACAAACGACAAAGGCTCAATCACCGCTTTTTATAATGTTCTTGTTGACGGTGATGATATGGACGAGCCAATCACAGATAAAGTGCGGGGAACCCTGGACGGACATATCGTTTTGAGCCGTGCGCTTGCTCAAGCCAGACATTATCCGGCTATTGATGTCCTAAAATCCATAAGCCGTCTTGCCCGCCGGGTCTCAGGACGGGAGACCCTTAAGGCCGTAACTAAAATCAGCCGCCTTGTGGCAATCTATGAAGACAACCGGGACATGATCAGCGCAGGCGTATACCAGAAGGGAGCAAATGCTGAGATAGACCTTTCGATTGACAAGCACGCTGCCATTGAGGAATTCCTTTGCCAGGAAGAGGATGAGCATTGCGACATCGGAGATACGCTGGATAAGCTCTCAGCCCTCGCAGAAATTGAGATTCCGGACGAAGAATATGGTGAGCAGCCGGCTCTTGGGCGAAAAACTGTAGCCCAGCTTGTTCACGAACATAAAGAAGAGAATGTTGAGAATGCCAATGAGAAGGCAAGCGCAGCCTTCGAGACAAATTTGCCTGATCAAATAACGGCAATTTCTGATGTTGTTGAGAAATTATAAAATAAACCACAGATTACACAGATTACGCAGATAAAAAATATAATCTGTGACATCTGTGACATCTGTGGTTAAAACTTTGGAGTTTAATGAAACGCTTTGATTTTTCCTTGCAGAAAGTCCTTGATTTACGGGAATTTGAGAAAAAACAGGCCGAGGCGGAGCTTGGAAAGGCCGTTGCTGAGGAAACAAAAATCCAGAACACGCTCGATATGATTGCCGAGGCCCATGCCTCAAATGTAAGGGCAGCGGATTCAAGTAAAGACCTTGCCGGAATGCTTGCGGCACAGAACTATTTTCGTCTTTTGAGCCAGCAGAAAGAAGAGGCCCTCGTTAGTCTTGCTCAGGCTCAGGTTATCACTGAAGAAAAGCGGGAAAAAATGCGTGAGGCAATGAAAAACTGCAAGGTGCTTGAGAATCTTCGTGAAAAAAGAATGTCAGACTGGAAAAAAGAGAATTTCAAGGCTGAAGAAAATGAAATCGATGATATTGTCACTTCAAAATGGAATTAAAAACAGGGGAATAAAATGAAAGAAAGGTCAGAACGACTCAAAGCAATAAAAAAACTAATCAAGAATAACAGAATCGAAAGTCAGGATGAGCTTTTGCGGGAGCTGACAAAAGAAGGCTTCGATGTCACTCAGGCGACCCTTTCCCGCGACCTTAAGCTTCTCAAGGTTGGGAAGGTTAGCGACGGACACGCAGGCTATGTCTACACCCTTCAGAGCGACGAGGACAGGGGGGAGAGCGAGCAGATTTTCGTTCAGGATTTTTTGCGTGGTTATGTCAGCATTGACTGGAACGCAACTACTGTCGTTATAAAGACTTTCGGGGGCCATGCAGATGCCGTCGCCAATGCCTTGGACTGTCTCAACCTCGATGAAATTTTGGGAACAGTTGCTGGTGACTCCTGTGTTTTTGCGGCTTTGCGTGCAGGTGTGAGCGGCGAGGAATTCATGAAAACGCTCAAAAAGCATATTCCTGATCTGGAGGAAGAATAAAAAACACTTTTTCAATAATTGATAAAATCACACAGAAAAAAATACAATTTCGCTTGACAATTTTTTTTCAAGACGCTATAAAAGAGATATCAAACGGCAATGAGGTCGCAGGAAGATAATTCTTGCGACCTTTTCTGTTTTAAACTGACAAAGGCGTCGTGTTTTCAGGCTGGTGTACAACGGTCTGAGATACGGCGCCTTTTTTTCGTGTTAGGGATTGTAGGGGCGGCGAAGCGGTTCGCATAGCGAATGAAGCGAAAGCGGAACCCCGAAAAGCCCGACCCACGAAGTGGGGAACACCCAAATAAAAAATAATCAAAATAGGAGAAATTTATGGATTCTGTAACATCAATTTTTGGTGAAAATGTCTTTAACGAAACAGTAATGAAAGGGCGCCTGCCAAAGGAGACTTTCAAACAGCTGATGAAAACGATTAATGACGGCGAAAAGCTTGAGCCGACCGTTGCAAATGTTGTGGCAAATGCCATGAAAGACTGGGCGATTGAAAAAGGTGCCACACATTTCACTCACTGGTTCCAGCCGCTTACAGGAACGACTGCCGAAAAGCACGATTCCTTCATCACACCGTCAAGCGAAGGAAAGGTCATCATGGAATTTTCGGGAAAGGAACTTGTCCAGGGGGAGCCTGACGCTTCTTCTTTTCCTTCAGGCGGAATCCGCGCCACATTCGAGGCACGAGGCTACACTGCATGGGACCCTACATCCTACGCTTTCATTAAAGACGGTGTTCTCTGCATTCCGACGGCATTCTGCTCTTACACCGGCGAGGCTCTGGACAAAAAAACTCCGCTCCTTCGCTCAATGGAAGCAATCTCAAAGCAGGCAGTCCGTGTCCTTCATCTTTTCGGAAACGAAGATGTGACTTCTGTTAAAACTACGGTCGGCCCTGAGCAGGAATATTTCCTGGTTGATAAAGCTG
>CAMOEE010000109.1 GCA_946611835.1 uncultured Treponema sp.
CTTTCAACTTTCAGTTTTCAGTTTTCAGTTTTCCGCTTTCCCTTTTCTTTTTTCTTCAATATGATAGTTCAAATCCATGATTTGTGATAGATTTAATCTATGATTAGTCAAAGTCTATTTCTGAAAAAAAAGTTTTTTCTTTTGCTTGTGAGTCTTTTTTCCTTCTTTTCCTGTGCAGGCAAATCACCTTTCGTCCTTGATATCCCTGATTTTATTTCTTCCGAGCTGGTCGAAAATTCTTCCGGCAGGGTCAAATATTTTTCTTTTACGGCCGAACAAAAAGGCGCCCTTGAAAATTTCTTCGAGTCAAAGGGCGATGCAGCCCTTCTTGTTCGTTTTACGCCTGTCAAAATAAAAAATGACGATGACACTCTTTCATTCGGCTTCTTCTATGATTATTCTTCGAGAAAAACCGAGATTCAGAGTCTTCCTGTTGTAACTGACAGGCTCCAGAAATACGGTTCTTCTTCTTTTGTCCTTGCTTTTTGTTTTTCAAGGGAGAAAGGCATTCCCGAGGGCTTTTTCATAAAATCAGCCTCAAAGATTCGCATTGATTCCGCCCAGATTACAAGGGCCTTCGTCGGCCATGATTTTTCAGGTGACATTCCGGTCTTTGCTTTTGCCCCGAACGGCGGGCTCAACAACGGAACTGACGATTTCAGGGGGGCTTCCCTTGCTTTCGACTCAATCAACACCAGGGAAAGCCTCATGCCAACCATCACCCTCAAATTCAAGGAAGCTTCAGGTACACAGAAACTTGCTTTCGGGGGCGAAGTCCTTTATATCCGTCGCAGCGAAAAGCCCGTCGAGATTCCTGCTGCCGCCCTCAAGTCTCCTTTTTCAGTGGTCACTTATCCTGACGAGGAGCAGTACCCTCAGTCTCTTCTTATGATGGCTTCGGATCCCAGTCTTCTTACTTTTGTATCCGGCAAAAAGAATGTCCTCACTCCTATAAAAGTTGATCCCGGCCTCATTATGAAATGGCCACGGAATTCATGGCGTGGTAATGATTACGAACTTTTTGAGTGGGACCGCTTCCCGGGAATCCTGTTTTTTGATATCTCGACTTATGCCGTTCAGGATGATTTTTTCCGTCGCCTCGCTTTTTTTGTGGAGAAGGCCGGTTACAAGGGGCGGCTTCTGACAGATGCGGAATTAAAAGGAAAGCACGGCTACAATGCCCATGATTACAAGGCTGACGATTTGGCGAGATTCTTTGAAAAGGCCCGTCTGGAGAATTTCCGTCTGAATGACAAGGAGCTTCTTTTGCGTGAAATCCTTGCCTATAACGGAATAATCAAAATTTCCTCTGGCGGAGAGGTCACGGCCGGAAGCGGGGCTGTCATCTCGATTTCCCAGGAATCGCAGGCCTATTTGCGCACGACCTTTATCGCTCACGAGGGCTGGCACGGCATTTACTTCATCGATGAGGAATTCCGCAACACCGTCGCTTCAATTTATTATACGATTGACCGGAGAACCCTCGCATATCTCCGCCGCTATTTTCAGGTCACACCCAGCCTCAATTATGATGTGAACGACGACTACCTGATGAAAAATGAATTCATGGCCTATCTTTTGCAGCGCCCCCTTTCGCAGACCGCAAGCTACTATGTTGACATGGCAAAAAGGGAACATTCTCAGCAGCTTGCAAAAAACGAGGCGGACTACATCATTGAGACGGCAGGAAGCGGTTTTGAAAGCGCGGCCACACTGCTCGACGAATATGTAAGCGGCCGCTGGAACCTTAATGCCGGAAGGGTGTGGATGATTTCAAGGTAAAAGCTCTAAGCCTGGGGTGGGGTAGCCAAATCAAGGTTAAAGAGTTTTTCGGCTCCCACGCTTGTCATCGGACCGTGCCCCGGCATGATTATTGTGTCGTCAGGAAGTGAGAATAGCTTTGACTTGATACCGTTGGACAGGTATTTTTTTGTGAAGGCGCATGTGCTTGAGCCGATTCTTCCCGCGAAAATTACATCCCCTGTAAAGATTGCCCCGCCGATTTTGTAGACGATTGAATCGGCGCTGTGTCCAGGCAGAGAAAAGTATTCGATGTTCAGCCCTGCGATTGTTTTGACACCTTCGCCTTTCAGGACATTTTTATCCGTCGAAAGCTCATTGTCAGCCGCATAAACTGAAAAATCATAGATTTTTTTGAGGGTTTTAAGTCCCCTGTAGTGATTTTCGTGCTTATGGGTTATAAAAACAGCCATCAAATCGTAGTTGCCTTCTTCAATCTGAGCGATGAGCTGGTTTGCAATTTTGCAAGGGTCAATTATGATTGCCTGTTTTGTCTCCTCGTTTACGACGAGATAGCAGTTCGTGAGTTTTTCAAAGTCAAGGTGAAGATAGATTTTCATAATCCAGGTCCTTTCTGTACGCCACGAGGAACATTAAGTTCTTCGAGACCCGTGAACAAGGCGCTTCCTCTTTTGTCGAAGATTGCGGCGTTGGTGTTCGACTGTCGGAAACTTACATTCTGCTGTGTGATTTCGTAGAAAACGGTTTCCTTGATGTTGCAGTTTCGGAAAGATGTGTTGATTAATTTGGCCCCGATGAAGTAGGAGCTGTACAAATCAGAATCGTCAAAAGAAGACTGAAATGATGAGATTCCGCAGAAGTTATTCTGGAGCATGTCGCTTCCGGTGAAGAGAACATGGCTGAATTTTGCGCCCGCATAAGATGAAAAGACTATGCGGCTTTCGAGAAAGTTGCAGTCAGTGAAGACAGAGAAAGAAAGATTGCTTATCCTGAACCTTACATCCTTTGCCTTTAGGCCTGAGAAGAGGCAGTGGGAGAGATTGCAGCCGTAGAATTTTTTGTCGGTAAGGTCGATGTTCGTGAAAGTCAGCCCGCTTGCGTTAAGGCCGATAATCTTGTCATGGGAATTGATGTAATCGTAGATTTTCTGCTGAACGGCTTCCTTTTCGGAAGTGTGGGCATAACAGAAGTCTCCGTTTTCGATGAGATTGCCATTTGAGTCAAAATCTGAAATTGCAAAATGCGCACAACCGGGGTGCGAGCACTTTTTGTAAGTGAACATATATATATTGTAACAAAAAAAATAAAAGATTAAAATAGAAGAATGAGCGTTGACTTTGCCTTTCTCGACAGCGGAACTGGCGGAATCCCTTACATGCTTTCTCTTCACGAAAAATTACCCGAGGCAACTTCTGTTTATCTTGGTGACACTCTTAACTTCCCCTATGGTGAAAAGTCTTCTCAAAAAGTCACTGAATGTGCTTCAAGCGCAATCCAAAAGATAATTGATTTGTGGTCCCCAAAAGCAATAGTCGTAGCCTGCAATACAATTTCTGTCACGGCCTTGGATTCCCTGCGCTCACGCTTTTCGGGACTCCCGATAATCGGCACTGTTCCGGCAATCAAACTGGCGGCTCAAGTCACAAAAAACAAAAGAATCGGTCTTCTTGCAACCACAGCGACCGTAAACCATCCTTATTGCCAGAATTTGATTCATGATTTTGCCAGCGACTGTCAGGTTATCATGCGGGCAGACCCAAAACTGATTGATTTCGTCGAAAAGAAATATTTCAACGCAAGTAACCAGGAGCGCATTCAGGCTGTGAGCGAGGCGGCGGATTTTTTCAAATCAAATAATTGCGACACGGTGGTTTTAGGATGCACACACTTCACCCATATTGCCGAAGAAATGCGGCAGGCATGTGGCCCCGCAATCACAGTGGTGGACAGCCGGGACGGAGTTTCAAATCAGGCGATCCGTAAAATCCACTCAGACAGAAAAAACTCAGCGGCTGGCGGCTCTTCAAGTTCCAGCGTCAAAAACCTCACTTTTTTCGTCACAAAGGCGGATGAAAGGGAGATAAAAGAATACAAAAGACTCTGCGAGAATGTAAAAATTCCGTGGGGTGGTATTATATAAACCACAGATTACACAGATTATATACTTCAAAATCTGTGTTAATCTGTGACATCTGTGGTTTAAAATAAAATGGAGGAGTTTTTATGAGAAAAGCTGGAATTTTGTTCCATCCAACGAGTTTGCCGGGGTCTGCAGGTATCGGTTCGCTTGGAAAAGCGGCCTTTGACTTCGTGGATTTCCTGGAAAAGAGCGGAATCAAGGCATGGCAGGTTTTGCCTTTGGGGCCTACAGGATACGGAGACAGTCCTTATCAGTCATTCTCTACTTTTGCCCTTAATCCGCTGCTGATTGACCTTGAGGACCTGGTCGAGCGTGGCTGGGCAAGCGAAAAACTTGCCAAAAAGCCATCATATATCAGGAACAAAGGTCCTGTTGATTACGGTGCCGTCGTCTGGTGGAAATCTAACGCCCTCAAAGAAATCGCAAAATATTTTCTGGAGCTTATGACAAACCCGGATGCCGCTGGTGATGAATTTGACCCGAACACAAAAATGGAATTCTTCACTTTTTGCCGTGAAAACCAGTACTGGATTCGGGATTATGCCGCCTTTATGAGCATCAAATCTTTCTATGATGCAAAAGCCCAGAAAGAGAGGGAAGAAAAAAATGCCGAAGTGAACGGCAGCTGGAATGTCTACTGGCCGAAAAAACTTTCTAAGCACGATGACGCTGCCGTCGAAAAATGGATTAATGAGCACACCGAAGACTTCCTTCAGACCGAAGTGATTCAGTTCTTTGCCGCAAAACAATGGCAGGCCCTGCACGAATACGCAAAATCAAAAAATATCGAGATTATCGGCGATGTCCCGATTTTTGTTGCGGCCGATTCAAGCGATGTCTGGGCCAACCAGAAATACTTCCAGATCGGAAAAGACGGAAACTTCACTTCAGTTGCTGGTGTTCCGCCTGATTATTTCTCTGCGACCGGCCAGCTCTGGGGAAATCCTCTCTATAACTGGAAAAACCTTAAAAAGGACGGCTACAGCTGGTGGATTCTCCGGGTAAAAAAAATGCTCTCCCTTGTTGACTATGTGCGGATTGACCATTTCAGGGGATTTGAAAGCTACTGGGCGATTCCTTTCGGAAGCCCCACTGCCCAGACCGGAAAGTGGGAAAAAGGACCTGGAATCGAGCTTTTTGACGCAATCAAAAATGAGCTCGGTCAGGTTCCTCTGATTGCAGAGGATTTGGGCATCATCACTGATGAAGTAAAGGAGCTCCGAGACAAGGCTGGCTTCCCCGGCATGAAGGTTCTTCAGTTTGGTTTCGACAAGAATGAGTGGAAGAATGGAGCGCTAAAAAATGCCTTCCTCCCGCATAATTACGAGACGACAAACTGTGTCGTCTACACGGGCACCCATGACAATGACACGACTCAGGGCCTTCTTGAATCCCTCGATGACGAGAGCCTTGTCTTGATTTCGGATTATGTCACTGGCGAGAAAAATACTGTCGAAAAGGCCAAAAAACTTGTCAAGAGCAAAAAACTCTGCAAGGAGTTTATAAAGCTGGCCCTGTCAAGCACGGCAGATACTGCAATCATTCCTCTTCAGGACATCTATGCCCTCAAAAGCGACACCAGAATGAACATGCCGAGCACAAGCGGAGCAAATTGGGCATGGCGGGCAGAGCTGGCCATGATTAAGGGCGAAAAGGCCGATAAAACGGCCGCCAGTCTCAAAAATCTCTGCGTGCTTTACGCAAGGTAAGGAGAAACCACAGATGGCACAGATTACACAGATTGTATTTTCATCTGTGGCATCTGTGTAATCTGTGGTTTAAAAATATGAAAGATAAATTTAAAACTCTTTGGGAACTTTTCTCTGTTTTTTTTAAGGTGGGGCTTTGCACCTTTGGGGGCGGAATCGCCATGCTCCCGATTCTGGAGCGGGAACTTTCCGAAAAGCGGGGTTGGGTCAACAGTGAGGAGCTTTTGGATTACTTTGCCATAGGGCAGGCTACCCCTGGAATCATTGCGGTTAATGTGGCGACTTTCGTGGGCTACAAGAGGGCTAAATTTATCGGCGGCTGTATTGCAACTTTTGGCATGGTCCTTCCCTCAATCATCATCATCACTTTGATTGCGAAATTCATCTCAAATTTCAGCGATATTGGCTGGGTAAAAAAAGCACTCGTCGGAATCAATGTTTCAGTGGCCGCCATCCTTACCTATGCAGTTTTCAATTTTTCTAAGAAGGCCGTAAAAAATATTTTCGGTTTTCTTCTTCTTATTCTTTCCTTCGTACTGATTTTTGTTTTCAAGGTCAGCACGGTCTATGTTATTTTCGGAAGCGCAATCCTTGGAGTGATTCAGGCCTCATGCCGGGGAGATTTTAAAAAGGACGGGGAGAAAAAAAATGACTGATTTTATCATCGCACAGATTCAGGCTCAGAGTGGAGTGGGGCTTCTCTGCCTCGTGGCGGTCTTTTTTTATGTAGGGCTCATTACGATTGGAGGCGGTCAGGTCGGAATCACGGTCATGCAGCAGGTTCTTGTCGATCAGTTTCATCTTCTTGATGACGCTTTTTTCTTCAACATGGTCGCTATTTCGGAAAGCACGCCAGGCCCAATCGGAATCAACATCGCGACTTACATCGGAACTGAGCTTTACGGTGTCTGGGGCGGCTTTTTCTCCACTCTTGGCGAAGTCCTTCCCTCTTTGATTTGTATCATTCTGATTGCAAAGTTTTTCGGCTCTTTCGCCGA
Organism: uncultured Treponema sp.; assembly: GCA_946611835.1. Classification (GTDB taxonomy): domain Bacteria; phylum Spirochaetota; class Spirochaetia; order Treponematales; family Treponemataceae; genus Treponema_D. Next base: position 6,609 of record CAMOEE010000109.1, read on the forward strand.
AAAAAAAGGTGTCAAGGCGGCTTTCTCAACGCTCCGTCCTGCTGTCTCTGGTGTCGTTGCTGTTGCCGCTGTCCGAATCGTTATACTCGCTCTTTTTATTGTCAGGGAAGGCCTTTTGCTTTCTTCTCCTTCAACATGGAATGAAAATCTTCAGATTTACGGAGTGAGCGCAATCTTCTATCTTCTCTGCCTTCTCCTTCTTTTCAGGACAAAAATCCATCCAGTCTTCCTTGTGGCGGCCGGGGCAATTTTCGGCGTAATTTTCTGCTAGATTTTTCGCTTGTTTTTCTCGCAAACTGTGATAGCATTATTTTTAGGGCACTTATATGAAAATTTTTAAGAATTTTGCTTTTTTTACGGTTTTGTCCGCACTTTTTGTTTCTTGTGCGACTTCTGGCGGACTTGTGCGTTTTCCCTCTGGGGAAGTCACCGTTGGTAGCGAATCGGGATATTCTGACAATCAACCCGCTCATAAAGTCAATTTGGAACACGCTTTTTTTATCTGCAATCATGAAGTCACTCAAAGCGAATACGAAAAAATTATGGGAAAGAATCCGAGTGCCTTTTCTTCCGAAGCGGCGGCGAAGGAAAATCAGTTGAATCGACCTGTTGACAGCGTGAACTGGTTCGACGCGATTGTCTATTGCAACAAATTGAGCAAAAAAGAAAAATTAGAGCCAGTTTATTCTTTAAACGGAAACACTGACTGCGATTCTTGGGGTGAAGTTCCTTATTCTGCTTCCGACCCAAATTATTCAGCATGGCTCAACGGAGTTTCGCAAAATCTTGACAAAAATGGCTATCGTCTTCCGCTTGAATCTGAATGGGAATATGCCGCAGGTCAGAAAAATCCCGAAAATCTCTCTGAATATGCCTGGTATGAGGGAAATGCTTTTAGCAAAACACATGAAGTCAAAATGAAGAAAAAAAATGACTCGGCTTTGTTTGATATGGCAGGAAATGTCTGGGAATGGTGTTGGGATTCGTGGAACGGAAAAACTGATTACGAAGAGCAGGCTGTTGACGAAACTGAAAACCGTGAATTTTTTGCGAAGGAAAAGCAATATATGTATGAGAACGGCAGGGTGAGAAGGGGAGGCTCTTTTTTGAATCCGTCTCCGCTTTGTGAGCCGACTTTCCGCTCTTGTTATGCTCCGTGGGTTCGTAACCGTGCGCTGGGCTTCCGTGTTGTGAGAACTGATACAAAGAAAAAGTGATTCTAGGAATTTTTACAGGATTTTTAGAATTTAAATTTTCCTTTTTTGCAAATCTAATGCTATAATTTAAACATGAGTACACACATCAACGCGCCAGAAGGCGCAATCGCTCCCGCAGTTTTGCTCCCTGGCGACCCTTTGCGGGCAAAATTCATCGCAGAAAATTTTTTGGAAAATGCCAGGTGCTATAACGAGGTGCGGGGCATGTTCGGCTTTACAGGCACATACAAAGGCGTTCCCGTGAGCGTTCAGGGAACCGGCATGGGCCAGCCCTCCCTTTCAATTTACGCCACCGAGCTTTTTAAATTCTACGGCGTTCAGACTGCAATCCGGGTGGGAACTTGCGGTGCGGTCAACGAGAATACAAAACTCCGTGACACAATCATCGTAAACTCTGCCTGCTCTGATTCTTCTCTCTTGAATCAGCGCTTCGGCTCCCTTCACTTCGCCCCCACGGCAAACTTTGAGCTGGTTCGGGCGGCAGATAAAATCGCTTCTGAAATGGGAATCCGCTATTCCGTAGGCTCTGTTGCTTCCAGCGATTTCTTCTACGACAAAAATGACAACTGGAAAAAGTGGGCTGAATACGGAGTTCTGGGAATCGAAATGGAAAGCG
>CAMOEE010000110.1 GCA_946611835.1 uncultured Treponema sp.
CCCCATAAGGCCCGTGTCCTTAAAATAGGTGACGAGCCAGCCGGTTCCTCCTGATTCGCCGCAAAGGTAAAAGAGAAGAATCGAGACATTGAGCCAGTAATCGAATGAGCGGTAAAAAGGCGGAAGATTCTCGTTTTCATCTGAAATCGGATCCTGGTTTACGACCTGACGTTTTCTTGGTTCGGGATTATTGCTGAGGCTTGAGAAGATGAAAAGAAAAAGAACCGTGACCATAAAAGATGCAAGAAGCCAGAGTGTGACCCGCCAGCCGCCGAATAAAGAATCCCTGAAGAAGAATGTGAATAAGACGAGCAGAAAAGGGGAGAGAAAGGCTCCGAAAGCGAAAATCGAATGCAAAAGGTTGAGGCCGGCCGCCTTGTTTCTGGAGCTTTCTGCGACAATTACATTAGTGATATTGCTCGTGTTTCCCCGCCCGATACCTGTGAGAGTGAAGGCGATCATAAGAAGGTAAGGAAGACCTGTCGCCGTAATAAGGAGCGTTCCCACGAAAATCGTGCTGAAAAGAATCGACACGGATTTTTTGCGGCCGATGATATAAGGAAGAATTCCTGCAAGAAAAACCGCACAGAGGTTCCCGATTTGGTGGAATGAATAGAGGCTTCCGGCGACAAGATAGTTGAGTTCATAAGCAGCCCTTAAGTCCGGGAGAATTGCCCCAAGAATAGTGCTGGTCATGCCAGTGACAAAAAAAGCAAAATAAGCCGTAAGAATAAGATGATGATTTTCAGGCTGAACGCCAAGTTTTTCTGTAAGGAAATTCATAAGACGAATTATAGCAAAGGGCAGGTCTTTGGGCAATTTTTTTTGAGAAGATGACTTTACCGAAAAAAAACTGAACTTCCCGAGCATTTCCCATTGTTCGTAGAAATCCTCAAAAAAGTCCAGTTCCCGTCTTTCAACTTTCCGTTTTCCGTTTTCCGTTTACAAAATGTACACTCCCTTTGTGTCGAAGTTGAGCGAGGCTTTTTCGCCAGCCTCGTAGACTTTTCGGCCCAGCGGGTTGTAGTCGGTGATGTTTACACTCTTTCCGCCTACATCTACCTGATAGTACTGATAGCTTCCCATGAATGTGCTGAAAGTTACCGTGCCTTTAAGAATTCCTGTATCGGAGAGTGTGACATTCTCTGGCCGGAGGACGAGAGATGCCTCAGAGCCGGCTTGGATTCCTGCATAGTTGAGTGCTTCGAGCTGGGTGCCCGCTACGGTGATTTTTGCAGTCTCACCATTGGTCTCATCAACTTTTGCGTCAAGGAAGTTTGCCTCGCCGATAAAGTCAGCTACGAATTTGTTGGCAGGCCGGTAGTATATTTCTCTTGGACTTCCGATTTGCTCGACCTTTCCCTTGCTCATGATGATAATCTGGTCTGAAATGCTCATGGCCTCGCTCTGGTCGTGGGTGACATAGATCGCCGTGATTCCAACTTTCTGCTGAATCTTTCGGATTTCGGTGCGCATGGTGACACGGAGCTTTGCGTCCAGGTTTGAGAGAGGCTCGTCAAAAAGAAGGACTCCCGGCTCCATGACAAGGGCCCGGGCCAGGGCTACCCGCTGCTGCTGACCGCCTGAAAGCTGGTTTGTCATGCGGCCTTCCATTCCTTCCATTTCGACGAGCTTGAGGATATTCATTACTTTTTCGTGAATCACATCTTTCGGGAGTTTGCGGATTTTGAGGCCGTAAGCCACATTGTCGAAGACATTGTAGTGGGGCAAAAGGGCATAGCTCTGGAAGACCATGGCCGTGTCCCTTTTGTTCGGCGGAAGGGCGTTGATTGCCTCGCCTCCAAGATAGATTTCGCCTTCGTCCGGGCTTTCAAAGCCTGCAATCATACGTAATGTCGTTGTCTTTCCGCATCCTGAAGGACCCAGCAAAGTGACGAAGCTGCCCGGCTTGATGTCGAGGGTCGTCTCGTGGACGGCGTAAAAGTCCTTTCCTGTCTTCGGATCCTGATAGATTTTTGATATATGGTCAAGGCGAACGCCTTTTTTTTCATTCATAATTTTTTTCCTCCAAGTTTATCCATAGATTTGCACAGATTTAAGCCGTGGGCTAGGGATTGGAGTGGCGCGTAGCGTTGCCGTAGGCAATGAAGCGATAGCGGAACCACGCAAAGCCCGACCTGCGAAGCAGGTAGCCCCCTAAAAACTCATTCTTTTATTTTTCTGCTCGTTCCGAAGAAGCGGATTCCAAGTTTCATCAGAAGAACCGCCCCGTAAGTTATGAGAATGAGCACCGTTGCGTAGGCACAGGCGATACCGTAGCTTCCTTTTTCGGCCTGCTCGTTAATCTGACAGGTGATGAGAAGATAATCCGGCGTGACAAGCAGGATGATTGCCGAAATTGCCGTGATTGAGCGGACAAAAGCCGTTACAAGACCTGAGAAGAAGGAGTCCCGGATTAGAGGCAGGGTGACCGTCATAAAGACCCTTGCACTTCCGGCACCCATGTCGTAGGCGCTTTCTTCGATTGATTTGTCGATCTGGCGCAGGGCAGAGATTCCGCTTCGGGTTCCTGTTGGCAGTGAGCGCACGATGAAGACGATAATCAAAATCAAGCCGGTTCCGTAGAGGCTCGACATGACACCTGTACGGAAAAGACCGTTTGCGTATCCCCGGATATAGCCGATACCAAGAACTGTTCCCGGAACCGCCATTGCGAGCATCGAGACAAATTCGATGAAGCCCTTTGACTTGAACTTCTTTTTGACGACCAGATAAGAGATGACCATCGAGAGAAGGGCTGTGAGCGGAGCGGCAATCAGTGAGAGAACGAAAGAGTCCTTGAAAGCCTTGATACCGCTCGTTCGGAGCATATAGTCGAACCACTTGAAAGTGAGGGCGTAATTCCTTCCCCAGAGTTTGAAGAGGGCACCGAACGGAACCATAATATATAGAAGAAGAACGAAAATGCTGGCCGCTCCACAAAGGACTGAGAGCGGAATGCGTACGCTGGTGTCGGTAATCAACATTCGCGCACGGCTTGCCTTTCCTGTGAGTGTGGCGGCTGTCTTCTTTTCGAGATAGTATTTCTGAATCAGGAAGAGGACTACGGTGAGCGACAAAAGGACGACCGACATTGCGGCGGCACCTGTTGCATCGTAGGCTCCTGTTACCTGCAGGTAGATTGTGGTGGCCAGAGTGTCGTAGTTACCTCCGATGAGCATAGGGTTTGCGAAGTCAGCCACGGATTCGATGAATGTGACCAAAAAAGCGTTTCCGAGACCTGGAAGCAGGAGCGGAAAAGTGACGCTCGTAAAGACCTTCCAGCGGCTCGCACCCATATCACGGGCAGCTTCCTCCAGGGAAGGGTCGATGTTCTTTAAAAGACCCGTGAGCATGAGATAGCAGACCGGGAAGAATGTGAGAATCTGGACTATGGCGATTCCTTTGAGTCCGTAAACATTCGAGTCATTGATATGAAGCAATGTTCGTGTGATGATTCCGCTTCGTCCGAAAAGCATAATCATAGAAAGAGAAAGGACGAAAGGCGGCGAAACGATAGGCAGCATTGAGACCAGCCTGAAAAGCCCCGTGAGAACCTTTGTCTTTAATTTTACATATACCTCGACATAGGCGAACAAAAGACCTACTGCCGTGGAAATAATGCCTGTGATGAAACCCAGCGTCAGGGTGTTGGTGAAGGCCGTCCTGAAGCGGGACATGCTCAGGATTCGTTTGAATACTCCAATCGTGACCTTTCCGTCCGAGACGAGACTGTCCAAAAGAACCATGAGAAGCGGATAAAGAATAAAGAGCGCAAGGAAGACAAGAAGAACGCCAATCATGCTGATAAGCACAGGATCCGCAAAAAACTTCTTCCTGTCAAGCGCCTGCCCCTGATTTTTATATTCCATATTTTTCCTTTTATGCTTATGTAAAAAAGCCGAAATAACGAAAATCTAATTTGAGTACGAAAATGCAAAAACAAGCGGAAGCGGGGTTCTGTCCCAGACTCGCCTGAGCTTCGCTCACTGCGATGTTTGGGACAGTGTTCCCGCTGGGAGCTTGTTTTTGTTTTGTTCTGTAATTCTGATTAGCTTCTGGTTATTTCGTCTTGAATCGGTCGTCTGCTGCACTTTCCAGGGCTTTAAAGAAGTCCTCGACATATTTTGCGCTGTTCTTCTTTGCGTCCTCGAAGTCGTATTTGATTGTGTTGTTCATGTCGAGGCCGAACTGTGCGGCTTCTTTTGGCTGCGTGGCATTGCTCAGAACGAGGAACTGGTATGAGCCTGCGTCCTTTGCCTGGTCTACACAGTCCGGGGAAAGAGCGTACTCAATCCAGAGTTTTGCCGCATTCGGGTGCTTAGCTCCCTTGAAGATTGCTGTAGCTCCGACCTCGAATGAAGTTCCGTCAGAAGGAACGATAAGACCGATGTTGTCGTATCCCTTGAGAATCTGGTAGATGCCATCGTGGAGAAAGCCTACGCCGATTACGCACTCATGCGGTCCGACCATCTTTGAAGGGCCTGAGCCTGATTTCGTGTACTGGGAGATGTTTTTGTCGAGCTTTTTGAAGTAGTCCATTGCGGCATCGTGGCCTTTCATCTGAATCATAGTGTTGATTACGAGTTTTGCTGTTCCAGCCGTGTTAGGGTTAGAGAGCATAATCAAGCCCTTGTATTCTGGTTTGAGAAGATCGTCCCATGATTTTGGAGTTTCAAGTTTTCGTGCCTTGAGCTCTTCCTGATCAACCATGAAACCAAGGATTCCCTTGTAGATGCCGAACCAGCAGTTGGTGGCGTCCTTGTAGTCCGGGCTGATGAGGTTCTTTGCGTTCTTCGCGTCGTATGATTCAAGAAGACCTTTTGCGACTGCCTCGTTGTAGGGGTCGGTCGTGCCTCCGAACCAGACATCTGCTGATGGATTTCCGTTTTCTTCTGAAATCTTAGTGAAGACCTCAGATGTTGAGAGACGCTGGTATTTTGTCGGAATTCCGTACAGGGCCTCGAATTTTTTTACTGCGGCAGAAAGATATTCCTCTTCGCATGAGCCGTAAACGGTGAGGGCACCTTCGGCTTTTGCGGCAGCGATAAGAGCATCGAATTCTCCGCCCGTAGAAGCCTGCTTTGTCTCCGCAGTTTTTTTGTTACAAGATGCAAATGTGAAAACAAGTGCAAGACCTGCAAGAATTGAAATGACTCTTTTCATATTTCCTCCATTCACCTTTTTGGGGTGCCGAAAATTTAATCTTGTTTATATTGTAAGCCCGACTTTCATATCTTGCAAATTTATTTTATAATAAGCTTTATGAACAAAGTGAACATCAAATGCGTCGCCTCTAAGGGGGCGGCAATTCCACAGTATAAAACCAGCGGGGCTGCGGGGGCTGACATCTGTGCCCTTTTGTCAGAGCCTGTTATCATCAAAAAAGGTTCAAGGGCAATGATTCCGACGGGGCTGTATTTTTCTATCCCGGAAGGATACGAGATTCAGGTTCGGCCCCGTTCAGGACTGGCGGCAAAAAACGGCGTGACGGTTTTGAACACTCCCGGCACAATCGACAGTGATTACCGCGGTGAGGTCAAGGTTATTCTTGTCAACCTCGGGGACGAGGATTTCACCGTCAATAACGGCGACCGAATTGCGCAGATTGTCGTCGCCCCTGTAACAACCGGCCTTTTTGAGCAGGTATCTGTCCTCGACGAGACGGAGCGTGGCTCTGGCGGATTCGGCTCAACCGGTAAGTAATGGCTTCTGCAATCTGGAGGCTCAAGCGCTTCCTCTCACAGAAATCTCAGGAATTTCTCAAAAAATTCAGGAAGACAAAGGCTTATTTTCCAATCAAGCGGATTTTTGTGTCCGTGATTTATTTCAGACGGACTTGGGCAAGGAGCAGGGCAAAAAAACAGCTTGAGGAATTCGGAAAGAATCTTCTATTAAGATACAGTGAATTCAATCTTCTTAATTCTTGTGCAAGGGCAATTGCAAGGGGGGCAAAAGTCCTCCGGCTCAAAAAAGCGGCCTCTTTCTTTGAGGAATCCATGCAGGAGTCAAACGGAATCAACCGCCATGTTCTCTTCCGTTATCTTATGAAGGAGCTTTTCCTGTATTTTTTCATTGCCTTCATCTTCTTCTTCATGGTCTTTTTCGTAAACCAGATTCTTCTTGTGGCGGAGAATATCCTCAAAAAGCATGTGCCTGTTTTTGATGTAATGCGCCTCATCACATATTCACTGCCCATGGTAATCGCCCAGTCGGCTCCATTTGCCACTCTTGTAGGCTTTCTCATGTGCCTGGGCCGCCTTGCTTCTGAAAACGAAATCCTTATTCTGAGGGCAAGCGGTCAGAACTACAAGGTGATTTTAAAGCCCGTCCTGCTTCTTGGTATCCTCATTTCCTTCGCCTCTTTTTTTGTGAACGACTATCTTCTTCCTTTGGGAACAATCAACTACAACAAGCTTTACCGCTCAATCCTCACATCAAACCCGGCCGTGGAACTTGAGTCCAATTCAATCAAGCGAACCAACGACAAGACTCTGGTAATCGGGGAGGTCAACGGAGAGAATGTGAGCGACCTGATTTTCTTCGACACTGACACTAATGGCGGACAGAGAATCATCGTGGCCGACAAATCCGTGGTCAAAAAATCCTCTGCTCCCGGCGTTCTTATGAAACTCATAATGAACGATGCCAGCGTGGTCATGTTCGACAGGGACAAGAAGAATGACTACGATGTGCTTACCAGCGAGACTGTGGAGCTTAACATCTTCGAGTCAACTTTCCTTGAGAATGACAGGGCAGTTTCTCCCCGCGAAATGACCAGCTACGACCTTTACAAGGAAATCAGGGCAATGAAAAACGATGCCGATGTCACCAAAAAGAAACGCAACCGCTACAATCTGGAGATGGCAAAAAAATTCTCGGTTCCCTTCGGCTCTATTTTTTTCGCAATTCTTGCCATGCCCCTTGCCCTTATTTTCGGAAAGCACAACGGTCAGACAATCGGCCTTATCATCGGCCTTTTTATCTCAGTCTTTTACTGGGCAGTCAGCATCGTCGGGCAGATTTTCAGCTCACGAAGCGGCGTTTACGGAATCACGACCATGTGGGCACCTAACATTCTTATCGGGCTTGCAGGAATTCTTTTCTATCTGAGGCTTCTGCGCAAATGAAAATCGTCGAGTATCTTTTCAGAAAAGTCATTCCTCTCTTTCTGGGTGCCCTGGTTTTCTTCGGCCTGGTACTCGTTATGGTCGATTTGATGATGAACCTCTGGAATTTCATCTCAAACGGAGTTCCGGGGCTAAAAGTCCTTCGCATTATGGCCCTTTATATTCCAAAATGCCTCTGGTACGCCACCCCGATTGCCATTCTCTTCGCCGTTTCCTACACTTTGAGCGACTTGTACGCCAACAATGAGCTTATCGCAATCTTTGCCTCGGGAATTTCCCTCACAAGATTCACTTTTCCACTTCTGGTCTTTGCCTTTGGCATGAGTTTTGCCCTTTTCTTCTTTGATGATAAGGTCGTCGTCCCTACTTACGCAAAGAAAACGGCCGAGCAGGAAGAGGCCTTAAAAAAGGACAAGAGCCTCAACAATGACAAAATCGTAATCCTCAGCGAGAACGGCAACATCACCTACAAGGCCGAGTTCTATGACGACACGGCCAAAAGACTCACTTCGGTCTATCTGATTATCCGTAACGATGACAAGACCCTCAATTCGATTATCCGTGCTGACTCTGCCAGCTGGCGGGAGGACAAATGGATCCTTTCGGGCGGAATTCAGTATACCCAGAAGAACGGCACGATTTTTGTGGAGAGCGTGAGCCATGAGAACCTTGACCGCCTCACGGAGCCGCCTGAGACCTTCCAGAACAATGTAATTTCCGTTGAGACCGTAGACTCAAAGACCGCAAAAGTCTACATCGAGCACCTACAGAAGGCGGGACTTCCCTTCGCCGAGCCTTTGAGCCTTTACTACAAGAAATTCGCCTTTCCTTTTATTCTTTTTATCGTAGTTTTCCTTTCTGTCGGCCTTTCAGGAAAAACCCGCAAGAATGTCATGCTTATGAGCCTCGCTTCCTGCATCAGTGCGGCGGTTCTCTTCTATGTCACCCAGATGGTCACCATGCTGCTGGCAAAATTCGGCGCAATCTCTCCCTTTATGGGGGCCTGGTTCCCGGTCTTCATGTTCGTCGTGATAGCGACTGTGGTTTTGCGCTATGCCAGAACTTAAAACTCACACACGCTGTAACTTGTGCTTCTTCCGCCGGCTTCTTCCT
>CAMOEE010000111.1 GCA_946611835.1 uncultured Treponema sp.
TCAGGACTGATTCGTGCCGTTATTCTTGGAGAGTGCAAAAGCTCAAAAACGGCTCTTCTTTACGCCTCAGCCTTCCTTTCTGGCTCCGATACAGACAGTCAGCCGGAATTTTTTGATGCGAAGGGCCTTACCCTCATGCCGTCTTTCATTGATATGCATGTTCACTTCCGCTATCCTGGACAAACCCAAAAAGAAGACCTTGATTCAGGGCTTGCTGCGGCCATTGCCGGTGGTTACGGAACTGTGGTTCTCATGCCCAACACAAAGCCCGTTATCTCTGACCGGGAACTTGCCACAAAAGTCATGGACGAGGCAAAAGCAAAGAATCTCGCCCGTGTTTTCCAGACTGTCAGCATCACAAAAAATTTTGAGGGAAAAGACACCAGCGGCCTCGATTCTCTCACAAACGATGAATTTCCTGTAATCACCGAAGACGGTCACGACCTTCTATCTGCGGCTGTTATGCTTGAGGCTATGAAAAAGGCCGGTGAAAAAAATATAATCGTAAGCTGCCATTGCGAGGATCCCTCCCTTGCCCAGGCCGCCCGCCCCTACCGTGAACGGGCACTTGGCTTTATGAAGCAATACGGAATCCCGGCCGGGAAAGTGAATGTCGAGACTCCGAATGTTCCAAAAGCAATAAATTTTGAAATCGACGGAAATCTCACAAAGGCAAATTCACTTCTTGCGCTCGCCGAAGACACAGCTACAATCCGAAACATTGAAATCGCAAAAAATGCCGGCTGTCATGTTCACATATGTCATTGCTCAACAAAAATCAGCATGGATGCGGTTCGCCGGGCAAAAGAAGAAATCCAACTCGGAAACACCGCTGACGGTTTTGAGTGTACGGTCGAAGTCACCCCTCATCATCTCGGGCTTGTGGGCACAGATGCACCAAATATCAGGGCGCTCGTAAACCCTCCCCTCCGGAGCGAAGACGACCGGCGGGCTTTAATCGAAGCCCTCAGGGACGGCACAGTTGATGTCATAGCCACAGATCATGCCCCACACACACAGGAAGACAAGGCGGCCGGAGCACCGGGCTTCACAGGAATCGAAACAGCATTCGCAGTCTGCAACACTACTCTTGTCAAAAAGGAAGGCTTCTCGCTATCAAAACTTTCACGGCTTATGAGCGACAATCCTGCAAAACTCCTGCACCTCAATTCAGGCCGCCTCAAAGTCGGTTACAATGCGGATCTGGTTCTCCTGAATCCCGATGAAGACTGGATTGTAAACAGCGAGTCTTTCAAAAGCAAAGGAAAATCAACTCCTCTCGAAGGCAAAAAGCTGACCGGTAAAATTCACGCAACTTTCTTTGGCGGGAAAAAGGTATTCTAAAATGCCGCTCACCTGGCAAAACATGAGGTTTACATGCACAACGAAAAATTTCTTCGGGTTCTTTCCCGGCAATACCCCACCGAAAGAGCCGTAATTTCTGAAATCGTCAATCTTCAGGCAATTCTCTCCCTGCCAAAAGGCACTGAGCACTTTTTGACAGACATTCACGGCGAATTCCAGCAGTTTTCTCATGTTCTCCGTAACGGCTCAGGTTCAATCAGGACAAAAATTGAAGAAGTTTTTGGCAACACAGAGACTGCAAGCACAAAAAGAGCGCTGGCAACGCTGATTTACTACCCCAAAGAAAAGCTTGAGATTGTCCGCCAGACAGAAAAGGGCGAGGATTTAAAGGACTGGTACACAGTCACCCTGCACCGCCTTGTGGCCATGCTGCGCCGGGTTTCATCAAAATACACCCGCTCAAAAGTTCGCAAAATCATGCCGGAAGATTTCGCCTATGTAATCGAGGAGCTGATTACTGAAAAGGAAGAGCTGACCGACAAGCAGGCCTACTACAACTCCATATTGCAGACCGTAATCCGAATCGGGGCGGCTGAAGCCCTTATCGAAGCCCTCTGCAACATGATTCAGACCCTCGTAATCGACCATCTGCACATTATCGGAGACATTTTTGACCGGGGACCCGGGCCTCACCAGATTCTCGACAAGCTTCTTCATTATCATTCCATGGACATTCAGTGGGGCAATCATGATATCGTGTGGATGGGAGCCGCCGCAGGAAGCAAAATCTGCATAGCAAATGTAGTCCGTCTTTGTGCCCGCTACAATAACCTCGATGTCCTTGAAGAAGGCTACGGAATCAACCTCACGCCCCTCGTCACTTTCTGCATGAAGGCCTACGGCCACATGGACAGGCAGGCCGTTCACAAAGCTATCTCAATCATTCAGTTCAAGCTTGAAGACGCAATGATTCGCCAGAACCCAGAATTTGAAATGGATAAGCGCCTCATCCTCGACAAAATCAACTGGGAAAAAGGCACAATCACCATCGACGGAAAAGAATGGAAGCTCAACTCCGAGAAGCTCGAGGACGATTTCCCGACCATAGACCGCAAAAACCCGGCAAAACTCAACGAAGACGAAATCATGGTGATGAACCGCCTGGCCTATTCTTTTATGCACTGCGAAAAATTGCAGAATCATGTGAAATTCCTCTACAAAAAAGGCAATTTGTACAAGGTCTTCAACGGAAACCTGCTTTACCACGGCTGTATGCCCCTTGATTCAGAAGGAAAATTTCTCAAAGTCAATATTTTCGGCAAGGAATTCTCCGGCAAGGCTCTCTATGACGAGCTTGAAGTCTGGGCAAGAAAGGGCTATTTTTCAAAGCCTGGTTCAAAAGAAAAGGAAAGGGGCGAAAGCATTCTCTGGTATTTGTGGACCGGGCCTAAATCGCCATTATTCGGCAAGGACAAAATGGCCTGCTTTGAGAATATGTTCATTGAAGACAAGGCCGCCAGTAAGGAACACAAAAATCACTATTACGACGAAGTTGAAGATGTGGCCACTGTTGAAGCAATCCTCACGGAATTCGGTCTGGATCCAAAAACCGCCCACATCATAAACGGCCATGTCCCTCAGGAAGTCAAAAAAGGCGATTCACCGATTAAATGCGGTGGAAAGCTTTTGATTATCGACGGAGGATTTGCAGCGGCCTATCACGAAAAAACAGGAATTGCAGGCTACACTTTAGTCTGTAATTCTTACGGGCTGCGCCTTGTGGTTCACGAGAAATTCACCAGCTGCGACCAGATGATTGCCACAGACAGCGACATCGTAAGCGACACGATTACGGTCGAAAAATTCCCCAGCCGTCATTATGTGGCAGACACAGACCGTGGTCTGGAAATCAAAGAGCAGATTCAGGAACTGGAAGATTTACTGGAACTCTACCGAAGGGGTCAATAAAAAAGAAAAGCGTTCGAAAACTAGAATGGTTTCCGAACGCTTTTCTTTACCAGCCGATTCTTACACCGACGATGGCACCATATCCTGTTCTTGTAAAGCTTGAAGTGAATGTCGTTCCACACCAGCTTGCCTGTGCCAGAATTTCAAGAGCACGGAAATTCAGGCTGAATCCAAACCTCTGCTGGAAAAGCTGATTCTGATATGCCGTTCCCAAATTGAAGTTAAAGATTCGCTTTAGGAGTGAAAGACGGAAATCAAGAGCATATTCCGGGTAGAAGGTCGCATCGCTTGAATAAGGGCTTTTAACCGCAAATCCAAGTGCCGGCTGAATCTTAAACCAGGCACCGAAAGGCATGTAAGTCGCATTGAGGCCGAGCTTGAAGGGGCGGTGAACATTGTATTTTTCTTCTGAATAAGTGAAATCGTCATGTCCGCTGTCTTTTCCGTGTTCCTCTGTGTCATTGAGATAACCAAGGACATTCGTTTCGTAGAAGTATGCCCAGACACGGGTGCTCATTTTATGTTTGAGTGTGCCAGGAACCATAGGGATTCGTGTGTACAAGCCTGCATTCAGTCCTTCAAGCCAGTTTCTCTCAAGTTCAAGGGACAAATCAAAACCACCGCCGGAAAGGAGATTGCCAACTCCAAGGTCCAAATCGCCAAAATGACGGCCGTTCTCAATGAAGTCATGCATATTGATTCCAGTGTAGATGTCAACATTTGCGGAAGCCTCGGCTCGAATCGCACCGGTAGCTTCAGTTGTGACACTTGCCGTTGCGGTTGTTTGTGGAACATAGAAAAGAGGGGCAAAGTAGGTCGGTGTGATTTTTACACCAAAATCCTTGATGATTGTCTGGAAAGACCCTCCAAGACTGATGAATCCTGCGGCTCCACCATCCAGGTCGGCTGTTTTTGTGCTGCCCACAGACATTCCATCACCAAGAATTTCGAAGAGGTCTTTAGCGATGCTAAAGTGTCCGTAGGTTTCTACATCAGTAAAAAGACTGAACCTGAAATGGCTGTTGATATTAAGGTTTACGAAAACCGATTCTTTGTTATAGAAGCCCAATGAAAAACCGTCATCTGGGATTTCAGAAGAAAGTTTTTTGAGGTCGATTTCAAGATTTTTTTTGAGAATGTCCTTCAGGGTGAAATTAGAGTTTCCATAGGCAAGCCCGGCATCGAGACCAATCTCAAAAATTCTTTTTGGTTTTGAAAGCAAATCCCCGTGAAATTCCGCCGAAAAAGCGCTGCCAAAGCCCATAAAGGCAAGGAAGGAAATTAAAGCTGATTTTACAAATAATTTTTTCATATTGTCCTCCCAAACCTACTTAGACCAGACTTCAACCGGAATATCTTTGTCGAACTCAATATGCAATGTACCGCTGACAGCAAATTCTCCGTCGCGAGGGATATATTGGGTCTTACTCTCGAGATTATCGTCTTCACCAGGCATATCAGGATTTATTTTTCCTTTTGGAACCGTAATTTCAGCCCTGATTTTTGGAATGAAGGGCCAGCCGTCTTTTGAAAGGATTTTTTGAACTTCATCAGGAGAGAATTCCAGTTTCTGTCTTCCGTCTGCAACAGGAATTACCTTTTCGCATTTGCCGGTGTCCGGGTCAGGGTCAAAAATGTCTTTTGAATCCCCATTAAGGTCAACCGTGTACAAAGTAAGCTTTAAGTCCAAATCTTCACCAGCCGGGTGCTCATTTCCTTCTGCATCGGTATATGATGCCGCATTCAGGATAAGGTTATTGACAACAGAATAAGACATATAGAGAGTTTTAAGGCTGTCCGTGTACTTTAAGAAGTCGGTATCTTTTGCGCTGTCACGGTCAAGCAAATCTTTATCAGGATCGCTTGAGCTTTTTGCCAGGGACTGAACATCTTTGATTGTGATTACGTCATCAGATTTGCCAGGTGTTTTTCCCTCGTGATTAGATTGATTTCCGTCAGGAATATCATATTCATCATGGAGTGTAATCTGCAAGGGAAGAACGAGGGCAAGGGAGACTGAAATCTTTGCATCCGTTGTTTTAAGCTTCTGGATTGTGTCCTCGTTAAGGTTAAGCTCTCCTGCTGTTGATGAGTCGAGGCCAAGATTATATGTGAAAGTCAGGTCATCGGGTAAATCATTAATCAAAGTTGAAACTTTACCGTCTGCGATTTTGCAAGAATAACTTTTTTCGATTTCTACGCCGTCTTCGTTTTTTTTGCTTATTACAGTAGAATCGGTAATAAGACCTTTTGTGCCGCTTTCAAGCTCTGCCTCATAAAATGATTTTATTGGCGTTTTCATCTCCATTTTTTCATCGCCTGATTCAGAATCATACAGAGACATGGGGGAATGCTCTCCTGTGTTTCCGTCTTCTTTTTTATATGTTGCAGTAACTTGTCCCTTTATTTTCATTGTATTCAGCACATCATCTTCGATAGGTTTTGAAACATACAGATAACCTTCAAGCGAGGCTGTGTCCGAATCAGCAAATTTTATGTCTTTAATGAGGTTCTCGCTGTCTCCCTTCATTACATCGCTCAAAATAGTTGAGAAATTTATTCCTGTTTCCTCGCTGCCAGAGAAAGTCTGCAACTCACTGAGCGAGATTTTGATATTTTTGAGTTCCTCAATCTTACATACGCCGCTCAGCTCAAGCTCTGTTGTCTCTCCTGCTGATGTGTCTGCAAAAATAATCGTTGCATTTTCAAGGGCGACTTTAAGCCAGCTGATGTTTGTGTCAGTGTAAGTGCTTTTATCACCAACAGTTACAGTGCCAGTATCGTAAGTGTGGGCAGCTTCTGGCACGACCTTTTTGTTATCAAGGGTTGCGATTTTGTAAAGAGCGTATCCTTCCGGAATGTCTCCGTCTTTGTTGAAATCTTCATTTGCAATGTTGACTCCACCCTCAATCATAAAATATGACTGTTTGACTGTAATTCCGCTCCAGCCATCGGGCAATTTGCAGTAAAAGTCAAGAGAACCTTTTCCGATTGTTGCTTCTTTGAGACTTGAGTTGAGCCCGTTCAAGTTGAAATCTTTTGGAATATAAATTTTACTGTAATCACCAAGGTCTGAATCTGTCATAGTAAGGCCCGTGATTTTTTCCAGCGCAAAATCAGATGAAGGAGCCATTGCGACACTGTATGTGTGAACATGAGCCTCACCGACCGTTCCGCCGCTCGCTTCTCCCTCAAGCATTATATACATGTTCTGAACGATTTCTTTGCCTTCAAGATTGAGCGAAATTTCTTTTCCCTGAGCACATTCAATCAATGAATCGCCGCTTGTCGTGATAACCTGACTGTGATTGCTGGCATTAACGAGTAAAATCTTTACCATCATTGAAAAATCGCCAGAGACTGTAGTAGCCGTCGGGGGCTCAATAGTGATTTTCATTGAACCTGTTCGGACTTTCATAGAGCCAAAAGTTGGCGAAGTAATGTTAAAATAGAATCCCAAATCTGAAATTGACTTTGGCCCCAAGGCTCCTGGTTCTGCCATAGGAAATGTTTTACCTTCAATAGAAAGGGTGTCGGAAATTTTACTGTTAAAATCTGGAGCTTCAAATTTTGTCTCAGGAATTTTTATTTCGTCGATGTTCGCATTCTCAAGATTTTTATCTCCGATTGAGAGGGGAATCTCTTTAATCGGGTAATTGATTATATACTGCATGATTGCACTGTCATCGACTTTGCCGGAAGAATCTGCCGGATTGTATTCGTAGACAACAGGTTTTGTCTGGGTTGAACTTTCTGATGTGATGTTGTCATCCAGAATTTTTTGAATTTCCTCTATGCTCGCCTTCTTGCGAATTTGAATATCACCATTTCCCATAGGAATCTCGAATTTTGCCCCGGTTTTAACTGAAATTTTCTCCGGAATTTCAAGCCCTGAAAAATCATCACATGCGGATAAGAAAAGAAGGGGGATTGCACTTAAGAAAAGAAAAAGCTTTTTCATGACAGCCTCCATGAGGTTTTAACAAGAATAAGTATCGTCTTATTTTATTATAACTCAAAAGCAAAAAAGTGTCAGAAAAATTCGAAAAAAAAAGCCCTGCACTTTAGGCAAGGCTTACAAAATACGACGCAGATTTACGCAGATATTAGTTTTTCATCTGTGTGAATCTGCGTTTATCTGCGTCTAATTTTTATTTTTTCATCTTGGCAAATGCGGCTGCGAAAGGATTGTATGACATTCCGTCATCGCTGCCAAAATTACGGTTGCCACCGTTGCGGGGGCGGTCGTTTGCAAAGGCCGGCTTTTTGTCGCCTGATGCACTTCCGCTGCCCTTCTTTACGACTACCACACGTTTTTTGCCACTTCCGTCAGAAGATGGCTTTTTGCCCTCGTTGGTCTGGCCAAGGCGGGTGTGGGCGTCGCTCTTCAAGCTAAGGCTGATTCTCATTCGGTCTTTGTCCAGGGCGATGATTGTGAATTCTTTTACATCGCCGACCTTGATAACGTCCATCGGGTCAGAGACGAAAGAATCGCTTAGCTCAGAAACATGAATCAAAGCTGTCTCGTGCAGACCGATGTCAACGAAAGCACCAAAGTCAACTACATTCTTGATTTTACCGGTGACTTTCATGCCCACGGTCAAATCCTCGAACTTGACCACACCTTTCTGCATGATTGGAGCCGGATAGCCGTCACGAGGGTCACGGTTTGGCTTTCCAAGCTCTTCGATGATGTCGTTCAGCGTAGTCTCGCCAACATTGTATTTTTCGCAGAGACTTTTCTTTAAATCAGCCGGAACCTGTTTTCCTTCTTTTACATAAGAAAGAACCTCGCGGGCGACATCGTAATTTTCCGGGTGAACCCAGGTGTTGTCCAGAGGGTCAGAACTTTCGGCGATTTTCAAGAAGCCCGCGCACTGCTCAAAGGCTTTAGGCCCAAGCCCCGGAACTTTTTTAAGCTCTT